>NZ_DAINNK010000094.1:0-16471 GCF_036735925.1 Povalibacter sp. | reverse complement strand
CGATCGCCCCAGCCCTCGCCAATGCACTCGCGCTGGCGAACGGCACGCCGGTGCGATCGCTGCCGTTGTCGGCGCAGGGGATTACGTTGGTTTGAGAATTCAGAGGAAGAACAATGGCCGCGAAAAAGCGCAAAGAACACAAGGTCGGAAGCGGGAAATCTTCTTCAGGCCCTGCGTGTTTTGCGCCTTTTTGCGGCCATTCTCTCGCGATCTACGTTCCGGTTCCGATCAATCGATCCGTCGGCAGCACGACATCGGGCGCAATGCCCGGCGTATTCGCGAACTGCCGGTAGAACGGCGCGAAGTCGGTGTCGTACCCGGCGTGGAAGAGCTGTTCGAAGCTGTCGATGACGAAGTAGGTCTGCTGGTAGTCGTCGATCAGGTAGTCGGTGCGCAGGACGCGTTCGAGATCGAAGGCGATGCGGTGCGGTTTCGGGCTTTCGATGCTGTACGCCGTTTCGCCCTTCGATGACAGGATGCCGGAACCGTAAGCGCGCAGTCCCTGCGGTGTGGCGATCAGCCCGAACTCCACCATGTACCAGTACAGGCGAGCGAGCATCTTCAGCGCGCCCGCCGCGATGGCTTTCGGTCCCGCCTCGCCGTACGCCTGCATGAAACGGGCGAACGGCGGATTGGTCAGCAAGGGCACGTGTCCGAAGAAGTCGTGAAAGATGTCCGGCTCGACCAGGTAGTCGAGTTCGCAGCGCTTGCGGATCCATACCGTGACCGGGAAGCGTCGGTTCGCCAGATGCGCGAAGAACTGTTCCTCCGGAATCAGTCCGGGGACGGCGACGATCTTCCAGCCCGACAGCGGTTCGAGGATGCGGTTGGTGTCATCGATGCGCGGAATGCGATCGGGCAAGGCATTCAGCGTGCGCGTGCCCGCGACGAACTCGGGGGCAGCGTATCGCTCGATCATGTGGATCTGACGCGCATACAGCGTCTGCCAGATCGCATGATCCTCATCCGTGTAGCGATCCCACTGCTGCTCGATCGTGTAGTCGGCCCTGGCCTGCGAATAATCGCCTCGCAGTGCGACGGGATTGTGCGTCGGCGCGGCAGGTTGGTTGGCCATGCGCGGCACGATAGCACCGCCGCAGGGCAGCAAGCGACGCGCCCATGTTTCTGTATACAGGAGAGAAGAGTTTCACGGAGATCAGAAGGGTGATCCCTCTCTTCCTGTGGGGCCGGCTTCAGCCGGCCTCTTCAAGTGCAAAGGCCGGCTGAAGCCGGCCCCACAGAAGAACTCCGTGTGAAACCTCTCAACTCTTGTGTACAGCCTTCGCAGCAGGCGCCTGCAGGCCGCGAGTCAGCAGCATGAGCTGTTCGAGGTTCACGGTGAGCAGCATCGGATCATCCGGATTTTCCGGACGCACGGCGCGATCGACGACGGCGCGGCCGCCGAGCGTGGCGGCTTCGCTCATCGGCAGCAAGCGGCTGACGGGGATTGCGGGGATGATGCCGAGATCGTCGACCCGCAGGCCGATCGTGCGTGTGTCGCTGTCGGAGCGGATCATGACCACGTCGCGACCGTGAGTCGTTGCCGATGGATCCATGAGGCGCGCGAGGTCGATGACGGGGACGGGCTGATCGCGATACATCAGCAGGCCGGCATGCCACGGCGGACTGCCGGGTACGGCGCGCAGCTGGGTGCCGTCGACCGATTCGAGTACCTGTTCGCGCAACAGTCCCAGCCACTGGCTGCCGCTGTGGAACGTCGCGATGTCGAGAGTCTGTTCCTTGCCGTGCTGTTCGACGCCGTGCAGCGTGCGCGGCGCCGCCTTGCGCTGCAGGTGCGGCGTTGCTTCGAGCTGCGAATGCGCGCCTCCCAGCGGAATCATCACCACGCACCACAACGACGTGGCGCGGTACTCGCGGTAGCCGCCGGTATGGCGCGCGCCGATGGCGTAGTGCGTGCCGTCGATGTCCGCCACGAATGCCGCGTCCACGCCGCGACCCAGTTGCTCGCGCGACAGCGGCAGGAGGTCGCCGCACTGGAAACCGGAGGAGGCGGCGATGACGCGGCGATCCGCATCGACGAAGGCGCTGACTGCGCCGGCGACCGGTGTGCCGGCTTCGGTCTTCGGCAGCGCATCGCGCAGGATCGAATCGAGCTGCGCCTGGGCATCGAACACGATGCCGATGCCGCCGGCGGTGCGGCTGTTGCGGCGCAGGGCTGCGCCGTAGACCAGCGTCGGACGATCGTCGTAGAAGCTGCTCGGCTCGAACGGCGACACCGTGAACTCCTGCGAACTGCGCAGGGCGAGCGTGTTCGCACTCCACGATTCCGACAGCCGCCCGCCGACGTAGCGCTGATGCGCGGGGTTCGAGACCGCAACGACTTCGCGCTGCGCATCGAACAGCACGATGCCGTGATAGACGGTGTAGAGACTGTTGATGTGCTGGAGGATCGCCGTGACTGCCTGCCGATCGGGTGAGCCGGTGATCAGATGATCGATCAGCGTGGCGTTCAGCGCCCACCAGCGGCCGTCGTTGGCGCGTTCGTACAGGTTGCGGTCGAGGATGTCGGCGGCCAGCGAGGCGAGCAGCTGCGCGTCGTCGAGGATGGCGGAGACGACGGTGCGCTGCAGGTCGGTGATGGATTCCTCGAAGGTGGCCTGCGTGCGCCGGCCGGCATTGCCGATCTCCCACAGCAGCACGCGGGCGAAGTGCACGCTGGCGTCGGTGCGCTGCGCGAGCCGGATGTTGCCGTTCCAGACGGCGCGATTGAGTTCGCGCTGGATCTGTTCGGCCTGCACGGGAATGCGGCGCAGGCCCTCGGAAAAGATCGAGGTGCTGTCGCGCAGCTGCTCCAGCAGTTCGGCGCTGACGGAACTGGCGAGGCTCGCGCCATCGCGGGCGAAGGCATGTTCGATCGGAATCATGGCGTGGCCGTGCCAGCCAGGACCCAGGTAGCCCTGGAAGCCGTGCGTGCGGCACGTCACGGCGAGGTATTCGCGGCCGCCGAAGCGGATGATGCGATGCTGGTCGTCGAGCGCCATCGTCATCGGTGCGCCGACCGGCACCTGCCACGGATCGCTGCTGGCGATGACCTTGCCCTGCGCATCGAGCAGCGCGAACACGCTCCAGTCGTTGGCTGCGTGCAGTTGCGAAAAGATGCCGGCCACTTCGTCCTCGAAGCGGAAGCACAGGCACAGCACGCCGACGTTCCTGCCGCCGTCGACGACGCGGAACGAATACACCAGGCTGCGTTCGTTGTCGGGCTGCAGGTCGAAGCGTCGATAGGTTTCGACGTAGGCGGCGCGCGTCGTCAGCGCTTCCGCGACGAGCGGATCGCGGGTCTGCATCGCACCAGGATGATCTTCGAGCCGCGCGAGCACCGTGCCCTCGGGGCTCAGCAGGATTACGTCCTGGTAGACCGAATACTTGGCGACGTACTCGCGGAAGCGTTGCCGCAGCGCTTCGCGGGCCTGCGCCAGCGTGCGCGTCTGCGAGGCATCGTCGGCGTTCGTCTGGCGCTGCAATCTCAGGAACTGGCGCACGTCGTCGTCGGTGCTGAGAAAGCCGATGTCGGCGGTGCGCTCGAACAGGTTGCGCACGATGATGTCGATGGCGATCTGGCTTTTCGCCTGCAGCGCCAGCATCACCTTGCGATGCGTTTCGGCAGCCAGGTTCTCGGTCAGTTCGGCCGTGAGCTTTTCGAACGCTTCGCGCGTGCCGCCCATGTCGGTGGCATCGCCGCTCAGGTGCGACAGCAGCGACAACGTGTCCCACGAGCCCTGCAACGTGGCCAGCCGCGCCCGGTAGCCCTCCACGGACGGCATGTGATGGGCGAGGGCTTTGAGCATTGCGACCGGTCCGAAAGTGTTGTTATCCCTGGAAGTAACGGCCGGGGGCAG
Organism: Povalibacter sp.; assembly: GCF_036735925.1. Classification (NCBI taxonomy): domain Bacteria; kingdom Pseudomonadati; phylum Pseudomonadota; class Gammaproteobacteria; order Steroidobacterales; family Steroidobacteraceae; genus Povalibacter; species Povalibacter sp. Next base: position 12,611 of record NZ_DAINNK010000094.1, on the reverse strand, counting down.
GGCGGCTTTAGGTGTGGAGAGTGACGGAGGTCACGCGGCCGGGAAGTGCCGTTCGCGGACTGGCGATGATTCCGCCGCTGGGACCAAGGTGCCGGTACGAATCTGAAGACGGCGCGCGATGACCAACGGGCCACAGTAAGGTCCTATCGCTGCGACTCCATTCGGCGCAGGGCATCGGCGGCGGCGAGGATCGGAATGTTCTGATAGACCTTGAGATCGAGCAGATCGAGATCGCGCGTGACGATGAGGTCGGCGCGCGCGGCGAGTGCACAGGCGAGCACATGGTCATCGTCGGGGTCGCGGCTGACTGGCCCGGACAGGGGTTGCGGCTCAACGACGTAAGCCAGCCGACCATAGTCCTGTACGTGCTCGGCGGCGGATACGCCCGCAAGGTGGAGGCGGTGCGCGAACTTGTCGCGTGCGATGACCTCCGCGAGTTCGGCCAGCAGGACCAGGCTGGTGTACAGCGATACGGAAGGGGCGCGAGCCATATCGATCAGCTGGCGCGGCGGCCCACCCCATAGCAGGCCCGAGAGGACGGTGTTGGTATCGGCGACGATGCGCATCCGAGGATGGTGCGTCAGATCCCGGTGGGCTGCTTGCGCGTCAGCGCTGTTGACGACGTTCGTGCCGTGCCGCGTCGATCTCGGCCTGCAAGTCTTCGTCGGTGAGAGGTGGCAGGTTCAGGGCGTCGAGTTTCTCGAACGCCTGACCGAGCCGCTGGGCGGCCGCATCGCGAGCGCGCTCCTCGCGGGTCTTGAGGAAATCGACAAAATCCTCTACCTCCGCGCGCTGCTGCGGGGGCAGGCTCTGAAGCTTTTCGAGGAACGCCTGGTCGGTACGTGCGTTCATGGCGGTCATCCTCGGCCGATCTTGACGATGAGGGCTTCGATGGTACTGACCCGGCGACGTGACCTCAATTCCGCGGTGAATTCATCACCAACGGCATCTCTCGACTGGCCCTTGGACCCCTGCCGATCACCGGTACGTAATGAGCTCCCGTCGACCTTCCCGCTCCAGATGCGGCAGCGCGTTGAACATCGACAGCGAGACCTTGTCGGCGCTGTAGATCAGGCGCGTGATCGAGGCGTTGTGGACGGCCCAGTTCAGTTCGATGCCCATGTGGTTGGACAGGCCGAGTACATGTGCCACGGTGGTGCCGATCACGCCGCCGGAGGTGCTGACGATCAGGGTTTTCGAACGCCCCTCGCTTTCCATGATCTGGCGCAGTGCCTGCGTGATCCGCCCATGGAAGTTTTTCCAGGGCAGCATCTGTTCGGCCTCGATGCGCGCCTCGACCCAGGCGCGCGCGGCGCGTTCGAGAAAGAACTGGAACTTGCGCCGGTCGTGTCGCAGCTCCGGCCAGCCGGCCTCCGCGAGCTGTGCAGCCGTCAGGGAGCCGGCGAATTCGCGCAGGATCACGTCGCTGTCGTATTCGTCGAACGCGCCTTCGGTCGCGATCGGCGGCGCCGCGGGGCCGAGCGCAGAGGCAACGATCTCCGCGGTCTCGCGCTGGCGTTGCAGCGTGCCGGTGTAGATCCGGTCGATACGCTCGCCGCTCTCGGCGAAATACCCGCCCAGCAGCTTCACCTGTTCGCGGCCGCGAGCCGACAGCTGATCGTAGTGGTCGGTGCCGAACGATGCCTGGCCGTGGCGGACGAGATAGAGGGTACTCATGAGCCGGAATGGTGACGTCGCGACCGGCGTCACCGCAACAAAAAACCGCAGCGCGTTCCCGCTCCTGGGAACCGCACTGCGGTTTTCTCTCGACGATCGTCAGGATCAGCGAGTAATCGCTGCCGTCTTCTGCGTTTCGGCCGGGGGGAAGCTGACGTCCTTCACTTCCACGCTCCACGACTTTTCTTCGATCTGCTTCACTTCGACGTGGCCGGGCTGCTTGGCTGGCGGCGCCATCATCAACGACGAAGCCCACAATGCAGCGCCGACGACGGCGAGTGCTGCCGACGCACCCACGATAGTCCGCGATTCGATCAACATGGTTCCTCCAGTTTCTGCAGCATCGGGCTGCAGTGCGCGGTGCGGAGGACAGTCCGCATCACGCGGCTCGATGATTCGGTCGGGGATTACCTTAGTCCCTTGCGTCGCGGGCTCCGTGCGTCGGGTCACATATTTCCGCGACGCAAAAGCGATGGGTCGCCGGGTCGCGACACAGGTCTCACGCTGGGACCGTTGATTGAACAAAAGATCGTCGGGAAAGAGGCGCGAACGATCGATGTTCTGTCGCATCGATCGTTCGTGCGCGCAGAACTGCGCAGATCAGAAGAGTTCGACTTCTCCGGCCTTGGCGTTGCCGGCGCTGGCCGGCGCAGGCGAGGCGTGCATGAAGCCCGAGCCATCGCCCTCCATCACGACCTGGAACACCTCGCGTTCTTCCTGCGTGCGATACAGGCGGCGCAGCGTGGAGTGCAGGCGCGTCCACTGTTCGGGCTGCTGCATCTGCGAGCGGCTGCAGGCGAACTGCGCGAGCGTCGAGAGGCTGTAGCGAACGTGGCCGAGACGCTGCGAGAGCTTGTCGTAGAACTGGAAGGCCACGACCGCCGCCGCCATCTGGTTCTGGAATGCGGCGATCTGTTCGTGGAAGGACGGGCCGAGCTGCGTCTTCACGTCATCCGGCAGGGCGCCCGTCAGCGAGCTGACGGCGCGGGCCGTATCGACGAGACTCGTGAACGCGGCCACCAGCGCATCGATCGACTGGTCGGATTCCTGCAGCGCCGAGTCCATCTGCGCTTCGCACAGGCCGAGCATGAGTCCGAGCTGGCTCTCCGGAGTCCAGTCCTCGCTCAGCTTCAGCGCCGGCAGCAATGCCGTGTCTGCTGTACTCGCCGACATGATCGATGGTCCGTCAGCGATCAGAGTACGCGGCTGATGGTGGCCAGCAACTGTTCCGGATTGAACGGTTTGACGATCCATCCGGTGGCGCCGGCCTGCTTGCCGCGCATCTTGGTTTCCTGGCCGGACTCGGTGGTCAGCACCAGCATCGGAACGAACTTGTAGGAGTCCAGCGAGCGCAGTTCGCGCACCAGCGCGATGCCGTCCATGCGCGGCATGTTGACGTCGGTCAGCACCAGGTCCACCGAGGCGCCCTTGGCGACCTCGAGCGCTTCCATGCCGTCGGAAGCCTGCACGACCTTGTAGCCCGCGCCTTCGAGGGTAAAGCGCACCATCTGGCGCATCGAGGCGGAATCGTCGACTGCCAGAATGGTCTGCTGATGTGCACCGGACATCGCTGTCGCTCCGAACTAGATATGAATGCCGAACCGTACCGGCCCGCAGGGCAGGCAGGTGCGGCGTTTCAGCTTGTAACGGCAATGAGGGCAGGGCATTGAGTGCGATCGGCGCAGAAGCGGAACTGGGTCTCAATCGGGTCGGGGTTTTTCCCATCCGCCACGGGCCTGAAGGGATTACGCCGGCTGTGGGGCCGGCTTCCCCATGGGATTCCCTTCGGTCACAGCCGGCCTTTTCGGGAGTCAGGCTGAAGCCTGACCTACAGGAAGAATGTCGCGTCCCTTGAGCGGCAGGTCGTAGGTCACGGTTGCGCCGTAGGCTTCCGGCGCCTGCGGATCGTGCCGGCGCTTGTCGAACACCAGCAGGCGCGTGCCGAGCTGGAAGCTCTCTTTCAGATCGTGCGTGATCATGAAAATGGTCATGCGGTTCAGCGCCCACAGCCTGAGGATGATCTCGTGCATGTCGGCCGTGATGCCGGGATCGAGCGCGCCGAAGGGCTCGTCGAGCAGCAGGATGCGCGGCTCGCAGATCACCGATTGCGCGATCGACAAGCGTTGCTGCATGCCGCCGGAGAGCTGCGAGGGATACTTGTCCCGCGCGGCGTACAGGCCGATCGAATCGAGCAGCTGATTCGCCTTCTCCGTCGCGACGCGGCGCCGTGCGCCGAACAGCCGGCCGAGAAAACGCGAGCCGGCGAATTCGAGGCCCAGCAGCAGGTTCTCGGTGACGGTGAGATGCGGGAACAGCGAATAGCGCTGAAAGACGATGCCGCGCTCCGGTCCAGGCTCGGCCGGCACAGGCTTGCCGTCGAGCAGCAGTTCGCCGCGCGTCGGCTTTTCCACGCCCAGCAGCAGGCGCAGGAATGTCGTCTTGCCGCAGCCCGACGCGCCGACGATGGTGACGAATTCGCCGTGGGCAATCTCCAGGTTGAGATTCTCGAGCACGACCTGCGGGCCGTATTCCTTCCACAGGCGTTTGACGGTGACCGCGGCCATGACTAGCGCGCCGCCTCCGCCCAGGGAAACAATCGCCGCCGCGCGACTCGCAGCAGCCAGTCCATCAGGAAGGCGAGCAGCGTGATCCACACTACGTAGGGAAGGATGACGTCCATCGCGAGATAGCGCCGGACGAGAAAGATGCGATAGCCGAGGCCTTCGGTCGAAGCGATCGCCTCGGCCGCGATCAGGAACAGCCAGGCGCAGCCGAGCTGCAGCCGCACGGCATCGATGAGCCGCGGCCACAGCTGCGGCAGGATGACCCTCGAAGACAGCAGCCAGCTCGACGCGCCGAGCGTCTGCGCCTTGATCAGCTGCTCGGTGGGCAGTTCGCTGGCGCGCAATGCCACATCGCGTGTGATCACCGGCGCCACGCCGATGACGATCAGCACGATCTTCGCGACCTCGCCGAGTCCCAGCACGATGAACAGCACGGGCAGGATCGCCAGCGGCGGAATCATGGACACCGCCGCAACGAACGGTGCGGCGAGCGCCCGCACGTACGGAATTGCGCCGATCGCGAGCCCCACGGCGAGTCCGATCGCCGCGCTGATGCCGAGCGCGATCAGGATGCGCTGCAGGCTGGCCCAGGTATCGAGCCACAGCAGCACCTCGCCGCTGCGCTTGTCCTCTTCGAATGCGTACGTGTGCATGGTGCTGGCGATCGTCGAGAACGCCGGCAACAGCTTGTCGTCCGGATTCGCCGCCAGCCGCGCGTTCGATCCCAGCAGATAGGCAAAGATCAGCAGCAGGAACGGCAGCGCGGCCAGAACGACTGCGCCGCCGCGATTGGGGTGGAGGTTGATGAGGCGGGGCATGGGAGAGGCTACAGGCTACTGGCTACAGGCGACGGGCCGGAGCAAGCCCACGCATTCTGCCTGTCGCCTGTCGCCTGTCGCCTGTCGCCTGTGGCCTGTAGCCCGTTCGCTCACAGCTTCCCCTCGCTCGCCAGCTTCACATACGTCGCATCGAACCGCATCTTGATGCTCTTCGCATTGCCCAGCGTCTTGCCGCCGGGGAACTCGATGCCGACGGCGTCGACGCTCTTCGCGCCTTCGCCGAGCAGGCCGTGATCGAAGGAGAACTTGCGGACCGAGTCCATCGTCGTGACGAGATTCGGGCTGGCGGTAAACGCCAGCGCTTCGGCGGGCGTCCAGAACATCTTCGTGGTGGCGAGCTGGCTGTTGAAGCCGGCGAGGTCGGTGCCGGAAGCCTTCGCCATGTGCGCGAGCGCTTTCGGGTCCTTCTTCGCCATCAGCGCCAGCGTTTCATACCACGCGCCGACCAGCGCCCTGGCGAACTTGGGGTTGTCTTTCAGCGTGGCGCTGTTCACGACCAGCATGTCGATGATCTCGCCGGGGATCTTGCTGGAGTCGAACACGAGCTGCGCATCGGGCGCGGCGAGGATTTCGCTGAGCTGCGGCTTCCAGGTCACGATGGCCTTGGTATCGGCCGCCGCATACGCGCCGACGATGTCGGCGTCCGAGGTGTTCACGACCTTGATGTCGCGTTCCTTGAGGCCGCCGCTTTCCAGGCCGCGCACCAGCAGGTAGTGCGACACCGAGAGTTCAACCAGGTTCACCGGCAGTCCCTTGATGTCCGCGAGCTTCCTGCCCTTGCCCTTCAGCACCACGCCGTCGTTGCCGTTGGAGAAGTCGCCGACGATCAGCGCCGTCGAATCGACGCCGCCGGCCGACGGGATCGTCAGCATGTCCATGTTCGTCATCACGCAGCCGTCGAAACCGCCGGCCGTGTACTGATTGATGGACTCGACGTAGTCGTTGATCTGCGTGAGTTCGATCGCGATGCCGTACTTGTCGGCCCACTTCTTGAGAATGCCGCTCTCGGCGGCGTAGTCCCACGGCATCCAGCCGACATAGATACTCCAGGCCACCTTGAAGGATTTCTTCTCGGCGGCAGCGGCGCTGTGGGTGAACGTGGCGGAGAACAGGGCGCAGGCCAGGACGGCTGCGCGGGCGAACAGTTTCAGACGCGATTGCATTCGGCGACTCCTCGTTAGCGGTCTGGTCGTCAGCTCTCGCAGCACCGCTTTCGGGTCGGAGGTCCGTCCGCAGGCCGTGCCGCGTTCCTGGGAAGCTGCGTGAGCCTCCCGACCTCCCGGGCTTTTATCCCGCCGTGTATCCGTCGATGCCTTCTCGTGAACGCATCACCCGGACTGCCTCTCTCGGACCAGCATCGCGCGCCGCTGCGTGATCGGAACCCTAGACGCACATTTGTGAGCGGGAGAGTGCAAAGGGTGTGCCGGAGGGCCGCTGGCGGCTGGCGACGGGCGGCTGGCCAGAAATGGAACGAAGAGCGGTGGACGCTCGCGCCGAAATGGAGCGTGATGAAGGGTGCTGTGCTTCCGATTGGTGCCGACCACTGCGTCGTGCACCAATACAAATCCGCCGCTTCTCCGGCCAGTCGCCAGTTGCCAGTCGCCGGTCCCCTGATTGGTACGTTCCTTGCTCTCTCCCCCTCGTCACAAATTCATTCGAGGTCGTTCGCGACGATGGCCGAAGGCGCGCCGTACTGGATGCTGTGGGAAGAACTGGTGGCCGCGGGAGCGCACTGGTCCGGACTGCTGCGTCGTGGCACCACGCTGCGTCTCACGGACGTCGCGGGCGGCGCGAACGCATCGGTGCTGTTCTTCAATTACGACGATCGCACCGAGCGCTACAACATGCCCGACACGCTCAAGGCGCAGCACACCGCATTCCTCACCAGGGGATTCGTGTGCTACTCGGACATGGGTCGCGTGATGTGTTCGCTCACCGACGACACCTGCGGCTGGCACGACACGCTCTGCGGCGTGTCCTCGCCGCGGCTGGTCGAAGAGAAATTCGGCATCGCGCGCTACCAGGAGCGTCGCAACGACTGGCATCAGAACGGCTACGAGAGCCTGCTCAACGAGCTGGGCAAGTACGGTCTCGGTAAAAGAGATCTCAGTGCCAGCATCAATTTCTTCAGCAAGGTCACGGTGAACGGGCAGGGCGCTCTCGAGTATCACCGCGGCAATTCGCTGCCCGGCAGTTACGTCGACCTGCGTTTCGAAATGAACGTGCTGATGGTGATGGCGACCTCGCAGCATCCGCTGGATCCCGCGACGGTGTACCAGCCGCGCGAGATCCGTCTCACCGCATGGCATTCGCGGCCGGCGCCGCGCAACGATCCGTGCCGCATCAAGTGCCCGGAGAACGAGCGCGGCTTCAGGAATACGGAAGTGTGGTTCCGATGAGCATGGAGGAGACTGCGTCGTGCCCCTGATCGAAAGCACGCTCGACCCGCGCAGCGCCAGTCGCCGCGAGATCATCGCGGCCGGCGCGCCGTGGATGGGAACGGTTCGCGCAGGTCAGACCTTCCGCATCCTCGACCTGGAAGGCAACCAGGCCGTCGATACGCTGTTCTATCGCGCCGATACTCTCGAAGAACGCTACAGCGCGCAGGACACGATTCGCGCACAAGGCAACATCTACCTCACCGCCGGCACGCCGCTGTTGTCGAACGAAGGCAACAAGATGCTCACCATCGTCGCGGATACCTGCGGTCGTCATGACACGCTCGGCGGCGCCTGCTCGGCCGAGAGCAACACGGTGCGCTACGCACTCGACAAGCGGCACATGCATAGCTGCCGCGACAACTTCCTGGTCGCACTGGCGCGCTGGGGCGAGAAATACGGTCGCGATTTCGGCAAGCGCGATCTGTCCAGCAACATCAATTTCTTCATGAATGTGCCCGTGACGCCGGAGGGCAGGCTCACTTTCGCCGACGGCATTTCCGGTCCCGGCCGTTACGTGGAAATGCGCGCGGAGATGGACGTCACGGTGCTGATTTCCAACTGTCCGCAACTGAACAATCCTTGCAACGCATACAACCCGACGCCGGTGGAAGTGATGGTGTGGGACTGAGGCTCTCGTGTGGGTCAGGCTTCAGCCTGACTGCGAGAGCACTGCAGTGACGATAGTCACGGCTCCCGGGACGACCCGGTAGCCGATCAGAAAACGCCGGGACGACCCGGCACCTTGGCTCCTCACGGTGCTGCATGTTCGACAAGGTGCTGATCGCCAACCGCGGCGCGATTGCCTGCCGCATTCTTCGTACCCTGAAACGTCTCGACATCCGCTCGGTGGCGGTCTATTCCGACGCCGACCGGCATTCGCTGCATGTGACGCTGGCCGACGAGGCCGTGCGACTCGGTCCCGCGCCGGCGGCACAGAGCTATCTGTCGCAGGAACTCATCATCGCAGCGGCGCGCGAGACGGGCGCGCAGGCCATTCATCCCGGTTACGGTTTTCTCAGCGAGAACGCTGACTTCGCGGAGCAGTGCGAACGCGCAGGCGTTGCCTTCATCGGGCCGACACCGACGCAGATGCGCGATTTCGGACTCAAGCACACGGCACGCGCGCTTGCGCTGAAATACGAAGTACCGCTGCTGCCGGGCAGTGCGCTGCTCGAAGGCATCGATCACGCCCGCGACGAGGCGCGACGCATCGGTTTTCCGGTGATGCTGAAGAGCACTGCCGGCGGCGGCGGCATCGGCATGCAGCTGTGTCGCAGCGAAGCGGAACTGCAGGATGCATTTCATTCCGTCGAGCGGCTGGCCAAGAGCAATTTCAGCCAGGGCGGCGTCTTTCTCGAAAAGTACGTCGAACGGGCCCGGCATATCGAAGTCCAGATCTTCGGCGACGGACTCGGCAACGTGGTGGCGCTCGGCGAACGCGACTGTTCGGTGCAGCGTCGCAATCAGAAGGTGATCGAAGAAACGCCCGCGCCGCAACTCGATGACACGACGCGTTCGCAGTTGCTGCATGCGGCGCAGCGCCTCGGCCAGGCCATCGGCTATCGCTCTGCCGGCACGGTCGAGTTCGTGTACGACGAGGCGTCGCGTCAGTTCTACTTTCTCGAAGTCAACACGCGACTGCAGGTGGAGCATGGTGTGACCGAGCAGGTCACGGGCATCGACCTCGTCGAGTGGATGATCCGGACCGCGGCCGGCGAGCCGCCGGATCTGCGCGCGTATCGACATGCGCCGCGCGGTCATTCGATTCAGGTGCGCGTTTACGCGGAGGATCCGCAGCACAACTTCCGGCCGTCGAGCGGCCTGCTGTCGCATGTCGAGCTGCCGGATGGCGTGCGCGTCGACAGCTGGATCGAGACGGGCACGGAAGTGTCGCCGCACTACGATCCGATGCTGACCAAGATCATCGCGGACGGCATCACGCGCGAGGAGGCGCTGGCCACTCTCGAGAGTGCACTGACCCGGACGCACATCCACGGTATCGAAACCAACCAGGCCTATCTGCTCGACATCCTGCGCGATGATGTTTTCCGGCAGGGCCGCCAGTACACGCGCTATCTCGCGGGCTTCGCGTACCGGCCACAAACGGTGGAGGTCGTCCAGGCGGGCACGCATACGACAGTGCAGGATTTTCCCGGCCGCGTCGGCTACTGGGATATCGGCGTGCCGCCGTCGGGGCCGATGGACGATCTGGCTTTCCGGCTCGCCAATCGCATCGTCGGTAATGCCGGATCTGCCGCCGGGCTCGAGTGCACGGTCGGCGGGCCGACGCTGAAGTTCAATGTACCCGCGCGCATCGCACTGACGGGTGCGCGCATGCAGGCGGAACTCGATGGCAAGCCGGTCATGTACTACACGCCGGTCGAAGTGAATGCAGGCAGTGTCCTGAAAATGCGCTCGATCCGCGGCGCAGGGCAGCGCACGTATCTTGCGATCGCCGGTGGCATCGACGTGCCGGCTTACATGGGCAGTCGCGCGACGTTCACGCTCGGCCAGTTTGGTGGTCACGCGGGTCGCGCGCTGCGTGCCGGCGATACGCTGCGCATCGCATCGGCAGAGATCGCGCAGTCGGGCAACGCGGATGCACTGCCGATTCCCGAGTACTCATCGCAATGGGAAATCGCGGTGATGTACGGCCCGCATGCTGCGCCGGATTTTTTCACGCAAGCTGACATCGATGCATTCTTCGCGGCGGACTGGGAGGTGCACTACAACTCCAGCCGCACCGGTGTGCGGCTCATCGGCCCGAAGCCTGCGTGGGCGCGTCCCGATGGCGGCGAGGCCGGATTGCACCCCTCGAACATTCACGACAACGCCTATGCGATCGGTGCGATCGACTTCACCGGCGACATGCCCGTGATCCTCGGGCCCGACGGCCCGAGCCTCGGCGGGTTCGCGTGTCCGGCGACGATCGTGCGCGCGGAGTTGTGGAAGGTCGGGCAACTGCGGCCGGGGGACAGGGTGAGATTTCGCTGCGTGTCGGTGGAAGAGGCGGGGGTGATGGAGGGCGCGGTCGAAGAGTCGATCGCTACGCTTCGCCCCCTCCCCAGCCCTCCCCCGCTTCGCGGAGGAGGGGGTATCTGGCCCCTCCCTCCGCTTGCGGGGGGAGGTTGGGAGGGGGGCACGAGCGGACGAATGTCCGCGATCCTCTCCGCGAGCCCCACCGTCACCTACCGCCAGGCCGGCGACAAATACCTCCTCGTCGAATACGGCGAACTCGTGCTCGATCTCGAACTGCGTTTCCGCGTGCACTCGCTGATGGAATGGTTGCAGCGCGCGCAGATCCACGGCGTGCAGGAACTCACGCCCGGCATCCGCTCCCTGCAGATCCATTACGACAGCCGCGTGATTTCGCAACGCGCGTTGCTGGATGTCCTGCGGCGCGCCGAGGACGAACTGCCCGCCGTCGACGATGTGGAAGTCCCGAGCCGCATCGTGCACCTGCCGCTGTCCTGGGACGATCCGGCGACCCGCGTCGCCATCGACAAGTACATGCAGTCGGTGCGCAGGGATGCGCCCTGGTGTCCGAGCAATATCGAGTTCATCCGGCGCATCAATGGTCTCGATTCCATCGAAGACGTACAGCGCATCGTGTTCGATGCGAGCTATCTGGTGATGGGTCTCGGCGATGTGTATCTCGGCGCGCCGGTGGCCACGCCGCTCGATCCGCGTCACCGGCTCGTGACGACCAAGTACAACCCGGCGCGCACCTGGACGCCGGAGAATGCCGTCGGCATCGGCGGCGCGTACCTGTGCGTCTATGGCATGGAAGGGCCCGGCGGCTATCAGTTCGTCGGCCGCACGATCCAGATGTGGAACCGGTATCGCCAGACGGCCGACTTCACCGACGGCCGGCAATGGCTGCTGCGCTTCTTCGATCAGTTGCATTTCTTTCCTGTCAGTGCCGATGAACTGCAGCGCCTGCGCGAGGAATTCCCGCGCGGCCAGTACCGGCTGAAGATCGAGCCGACGACATTGAAGCTGCGCGAGTACCGGCAGTTCCTCGCCGACCATCGTGCCTCCATCGATGCCTTCAAGGCGAAGCAGCAGGCAGCGTTCGATGCGGAGCGCGAACGCTGGCGACGCGATGGGCGGCTCACGTTCGACTCCGAGGTCGCCAGCACTGAACGGGAAGCGTCGCAGGCGTTGCCGGAAGGAACAACCGCGGTCGTGTCGCCGGTGACCGGCAGTACGTGGTCGGTCAGTGCGCGCGCCGGTCAGCGCGTGAACGAAGGCGACGAACTGCTGGTCATCGAAGCCATGAAAATGGAAATCCCCGTGCTCGCCGACGAGCCGGGAGTCGTCGTCGACATCCGCTGTGAGCCGGGCAAGCCGGTCGCTGCCGGCGATGTTCTGATCGTATTGCGGGCGGCATCATGACTTCATTCACCATCGATGCCCTGTTGCGGGGCTATCGCGCGGGCACGTTCACGCCGCCGCAGATCATCGACGAGGCGCAGGCGCGCATCGCCGCCGGACAGCGCCGCAATGTCTGGATCACGCTGCTGACGCGAGAGCAGATCCTGCCGTACCTGCAGGCCCTCGAAGGCCGATCGCCCGAGGACCTGCCGCTATACGGCGTGCCGTTCGCCATCAAGGACAACATCGATCTGGCAGGCGTACCGACGACCGCGGGCTGTCCCGAGTTTGCGTATGTGCCGGCGCAGTCCGCGACGGTCGTGCAGAAACTGATCGATGCCGGCGCCATCCCGATCGGCAAGACCAATCTCGATCAGTTCGCCACGGGACTGGTCGGCACGCGCTCGCCGTACGGTGCGTGCGAGAACAGCTTCGATCCGCAGTTCATCTCTGGCGGGTCGAGCAGCGGTTCAGCCGTGTCCGTCGCCACCGGGCTCGCCAGTTTCTCGCTCGGTACCGATACGGCAGGTTCGGGACGCGTGCCCGCGGGCTTCAACAACATCGTCGGCCTGAAACCCTCGTGCGGACTGTTGAGCACGAAGGGTGTCGTGCCGGCCTGCCGCTCGCTCGATTGCGTGTCGATCTCTGCGTTGACGGCGGCGGACGCGCAGCGCGTGCTGGACGCGGCGCAAGAATTCGATGCCGACGATGCC
>NZ_DAINNK010000093.1:0-16688 GCF_036735925.1 Povalibacter sp. | reverse complement strand
CGTCGCGCAATCATCAGCACGACGATGATGACGAGCGCGGCGACGCCGAACATCAGGATCTCGAACGGCCAGAGATTGTGGGAAGTCGGATCGATCGCCGTATCGACCACGATCCGCAGGATCACGAACCCCATGAGTCCGAGCGGCGCCAACGCCGCGATGCGCCAGCCGCCGCGCCACCGCAGTGCGCTGCGCAGCGGCAGCGCGATGCCGCCGATCAGCAGTGCGCCGACGAGAATCAGAAAACCCGCGAAGATCAGGCCGTCCATCGCGCCGCCGGACTCGCTGGCGCGCTGCCTGGCCTGCGCCGTGATCTGTGCCGTCTGTTCCCGACTCAGCTCATCGACCCACGCGGCCTGGCTGCCGATGCTCTGGCCTTCGGTACTCCATTCGAGTCTTACCGGCAGGGTCGTCACCACCCATTCGCGATACGGATCGCCCCCGCCGGCCTTGATGCGGATCTCATCGACGACGCCTGCCTCGCTCAATGCGAACCAGCCGAGCGCCTCGCCGGTGCCCGTGTACTGCGGCGACGCATTCGTCAGCGCGGGCACCTCGACGCCGTTCGAATACGGCCGTGCCCACAACTTCACGGACACATCGGTTTCGTAGTTCATGAGCACGTACACGGAGGCGCCGGGTGCCAGCACGCTGCGGTCCGCGGGCTCCAGATCGCCGATGCTCACCTGCGTTCCGGCCCACAGCGGCGTCGCGAACGCGAGTGCAGCGATCAGCGCGAGTACGCGCCACAAGCGTTGAAGATTCGTGTCCATGCCCGCGGCAGGATGAACGCCGTGTCTCCGCCATGCCGTGATGCGCGTTCAGAACACGAGCCGCGGACGGGATCGATCGGTGATCCGATTCACAGTTTGCCGGCGCGGGGCTTCACGCTGCTCGCAGCGGCTTTCCACAAGTGCATGACGGCGTAGCCGCGCCACGGTCGCCAGCGTTCCGCGCGCTGTTGCAGCGCACGTATCGTGAGCGGCGGTCCGTCACCCGCGGCCAGCCGGCGCAGCACGAGATCACCGGTCGGGAAGGCATCGGGTGCGCCCAGTGCGCGCAACGCGATGTATTGCGCCGTCCATTCGCCGAAGCCCGGCAGCTCGGCGATGGCCTGCGCGACGTCTTCCACGCCGGCGGTGAAGTCGAGCTGCCCCTCCGCGGTTGCCCGCGCCAGCGTATGCAGCGCCGCGATGCGTGCGCCCGTGATGCCGAGTCCGTCGAGGTTCGCCGCCGCCAGTACGGGCGGTGCAGGGAACAGGTGCGTGAGTCCGTCGCTTCCATTGATCGGCTGACCGGTGCGGTTCACGAGGCGCGAGGCGAGCGTGCGTGCCGCCGCGACACTGACCTGCTGGCCGAGCACCGCACGCACGGCACATTCGAACGGATCCCACGCGCCGGGAATGCGCAGGCCGGGACGCAGCTTCACCAGCGGCGACAGCAGCGGGTCGGACCTGAACCCGGCCGCGATCCGCACCGGATCGGCCGCGAGATCGAACATGCGGCGCGCGGCGGCCGAAATCCGGAACAGATGGGCGGGCGCGGCGCCGCGAACGCGCAGTGCCAAGGCATTCGCCGCCGGCAGGTGCTGCACGCTCACGATCGCGTGGCCGTCGTCGGTCGCAATCGTTCGCGCGTAACCGTCGTCGTCGACGCGCTCGACGCCGGGGATCGCGCGCGTCGCCAGAAAATCGCGCACCTGTGCCCAGTCGTACGGCGGTCGGTACGACAGCTTCAGGATGACTTCATCGCCGGCGGCGTCCGCTTCGTGCTTCGTCCGACGCAGCTCGCGCGGTGCGCGTCGATACGTTTTCCGGAACGCATCGTTGAAACGTCGCAGGCTGCCGAAGCCGGAGGCCAGCGCGATCTCCGTGATCGGCAAGCGGGTCTCGTCCAGCAGCCGCTTCGCGAAATGCAGTCGCCGCGTCTGCGCGACCGCGAGCGGCGATGCGCCGACGTGCTGGATGAACAGTCGATGCAGGTGCCGCGGCCCGATGCCGATCTTCGTTGCGAGTTCATCGACCGACAGTCGATCGAGCGCACCGTCCTGAATCAGTCGCAGTGCGCGCCGTACCGCTGCGGACGTACCGAGCCACGCCGGCGTGCCGGGCGCCGCCTCGGGACGACAGCGCAGACACGGACGAAACCCCGCTTCGGCTGCCGCAGCTGCCGTCGCGTAGTAGCGGATGTTCGTTCTCTTCGGGCTCGGCGCCGGACAGACCGGCCGGCAATAGATGCCGGTCGTCTTCACCGCAATGAAGAACCTGCCGTCGAAACGCGGATCGCGACTGATGCGCGCGCGGTCGAGAGCCGCGCCGTCGAGACCGTGAATGTCGTCCATGCGGCGGACGATACGCCGGCAGCGAAGGTGGGACTAGCCGTTTTCGGACCTGAATCGGAGGAAGAGTTTCATACGAAAATCACGGCGCTTGATCCCCTCCTCCGCGCAGCGGGGGAGGGTCAGGGTGGGGCTCTCATACTGTGGGGCCGGCTTGAGCCGGCCTCTTTCCGGAAGTCAGGCTGAAGCCTGACCTACAGAAATCGCCCGATCCGCAACGATCATCGAATCGCGGATCCATCCCTTGAGCAGGATCACTGCGCGTGCCGGGACATCTGCGGCGGCATGCCATTCGCACAGCGAGTCGCAAAGCGCTTCGAACGTTCCGGCCGCCAGCAACGTCTGCAGTGCCGCGGCTTCGTCCTCCGGCACCGATCGATATCTCGGTGTCAGTGCCTCGCGCCAGACGCACCAATGATGCGGAGTCGGGAGCGTTGCCGGCGTCGGCGGTTCGTCGTCCGCGGCCAGCGACTTGAAGATTGCAGGTGCATTCGTGTTCATGCGCAGCAGCTGCACCGACGGATGCAATGGCAGGCGCAAGGTTGCCCATTGCGCGGGTTCGATGCTGCTCAATGCCTGCTCGGCAAGCGGCTCAGCGTCCGCGGCGTCGAACGCAGCGGCGATCGCCCACTCCCAGTGCGCAAGTTCGGCCAGCACGGGCGGGTCCGGACAGGCAGCGGCAAGAAACTCCGCGAGTCGATCGCCGAACCAGCGCACCGAAGCACTGGCGGAGGGATGGGCCAGCAAATACTCGCGCGCGATCGAACCAAACGCTGCGTCGCCGAGGAGTTGCTGCAGGCGCGGGTAGTTGTGGGCCAGGGCCTCGATCAGGCGCAGACGATAGGCGTCAGCATAGACGGCGAGACGTGCGGCGCTCTCGACAGCTTCCGTGCGACTGACGGCGACAGCAATCGCGTCGTCGCCGTCCAGTACATGTTTCTGGAAAGCGCGCTGCAGTTGCGCGAGATCCACGTCCGTTCCCCGGCTTCAGGACTTCTTGTTCTCCGCCTGCGCCTTTTCGCATTCGGCCTTGGGCAGCATGACGTAACCCTGTCCCTTGCAGGCGTTCTGTCCGGCACAGGCATTGCTCGCCGTATGACAGGCCGACTTGCCCTTGCAGGCATTGCCGCCATCGCATTTCACGGCCGCTTCGTCGGCGGCATTCGTGGTCGTGAGTGTCGTCGAGGCGAACAGCAGCGCGGCGGCCGAGGCCAGCGCCGCTCCGGAAATCCTGGCCTGTCGAGTCATGGTCGAACTCCGATGGGAACGTTGCGGAACAGGGGACCGCGCCAGGCGCGGAAATATTGCGGTCGGGAGTATAGAACTCTTCCTGTGGGGCCGGCTTGAGCCGGCCTGATTCGGTGGATGCGATCGGCTTCTTTGTGTAGGTCAGGCTTCAGCCTGACTGTTTTCAGGCCGGCTCAAGCCGGCTCCACAGGAAGAGCCGGACAAAAAAGCGGCGGGCGCCGCGCAGGACGCCCGCCGCTTTCCTCGCCATCGCCCGTTACGACGCTGCCTTGCGAACCTGCATTGCGTCCTTGACGCTCTTCACGCCGTCCACGCCGCGTGCGAGCTGCAATGCCCGGGCCCGGGCCTGCTCCGATTCGACGAAACCGCTCAGGGACACATTGCCCTTGAAGGTGTCGACGTTGATCTGGTGGGCCTTGGTCACGGGATCTTCGATCAGCTTGGCCTTGACCGTTGCGGTCACGACGCCGTCGTCGATCGCCTCGCCGGTCGACTGCTGCGACGGCGTGGAGCTGCATCCTGCCAGCAGCGAACCGCCCAGCATCGCGGCGACCAGCAGGGCCGCGGTACGTTTGCCAATATTGAAGCTACTCATTGAGCACCCCTGTAACTTGAGCCCTGGTTCAGCCGGCACCGTCGCGGCGCAGTTCCGCCTGCTTCTTCGCGGCGTCGAGATCGGCATCGGCGCGCTCCTTGCAGTCGGTCTGGGCCGAACCGCTCAGTGCTTCGCACTTCTCGGTCGCGACCTTGTGATTCGCCTCAGCCTGCGCCACCGCTACTTTAAAGTCGCCCCTGGCTGCTGTCTCGCTGGCATCGCCGGCGGCATCCGCCAGTTCGCCGGAATCATGATCGGCCTGGGCATCGGCGACGTCCTTCTGCGCATCCGCCATGTTCTCGCGCGCATCTGCCTGCGCTTCCGACACGTCACGCTGTGCGTCCGCACGTGCATCGGCCACATCGTGCTGTACCTCGGCAGGCGATTCCGCCTTGTTGCAGCCGGCGATCGCGATACCCGCGGCCATGATCATCAGAAGAGAATGGAGTTTCATCGGTAGTTCCTCATCGTATTGAAGCGAGTCGAATGTCGCGCAGGAATCTGCGCGGTCCTGACCTGCGTTGCTCGCGTCGATTAACGTGCGGTCGAATTCAAGGTTCCCGCACGACGTCAATGCGATGTCAACGACACGTCGCTTCGCAGCGACTGTGCGATCCACACGGAACCTCGTCGGGCAACTGGCGTTAAGGCTGGTCGGAAGAGTCCCGCTGCCGGTCATCCATCGCTTTCCATGTCGACGCCTTCAGCCAGCCTGCCCGCGGATGCGGTGGTTGCCATGCCCACGACGACGGCCCAGGTGCCGCTGGCCGTCGTGGCAATCACGCTGGTATCGATCGCACTGCTGCTGCTCAACGCCACGCTGCTGGTGATCAACACGGCGGGCACGATGGATTCCCACCGGCAGTACGCGCGTTCCTACGAGATCAAGCGGTCGCTGACCGCATTCCAGTCGACGATTGCGACCGCGGAGGCGGGGCAGCGCGGCTACCTGCTGACGGGGCAGGCCGTCTACCTGGAGCCTTTCCGCCGCGCGGCGCGCAGCTGGCGCGCCGAGATCGAACGGCTGCGCGAACTGGAGGCGGACAACGGCGGGGCGGGAGGTACGCAGCGTGCTGCAGATCTGGATGCGCTGGAGGCCATGACGGCCAACGCGGTGGCGCGACTGGAAGGCACGATCGCGCACACGGGCGAAGTGGGCAATGCCGACGTCGCCGGAACGGGCTGGGCCACGGCCGACATGAACCGCGTGCGCGAACACGTCGAGCGCATGCTGCAGGAAGAAGACACGCGCATCGAAGCCTTGCGCGGCGAAGTCGTGCACGACATGTGGCTGACCGTCGGCATTGCCGTCTTCACGACGGTGCTGACCGTGGGCGTGCTGATCGGCCTGCAGGTGCTGCTGCGTCGCTATGTCGCGGCGCGCGCCCGAGCGGAGGGCGCGTTGCTCGACGCGAATCAGCATCTCAATCGACAGGTCGAGGAACGCACGTCGGAGCTCACCGAGCTGTCGCAGCACCTCATCAGCGTGTCGGAAGAAGAGAAGGCCCGCATCGCGCGCGAGCTGCACGACACGCTCGGCAGCAATCTCACTGCCATCAACATGGATCTCAACTGGATCAGCAAGCGTCTGCCGGAAGGCCAGCCGGAACTGCGCGAACGGTTGCAGCGCTCGCTGCAGATGCTGGCCGACACCGTCGAACTGAAACACGAAGTGATCGAAGGTCTGCGTCCGAGTCATCTGGACAATCTCGGCCTCGCCTATGCGATGCGCACGCATTGCCGAGAATTCACGCGACGCACCGGCGTGCCGTGCGACGTGCAGGTGACGGAGGATTTCGACGACCTCGATCCGTCGTGGTCGATCGCGCTGTATCGCATCGCACAAGAAGCGCTCACGAACGTCACGCGTCATGCGCGCGCGCAATCGGTGCGGGTCGACCTGTCGCGATCCGAAGACGGTATTCGCCTGCGTATCATCGACGATGGCGCGGGCATGACTGAAGGTGCAGTGTCGCGTGCGAAGTCGCACGGCCTCGTGGGAATGCGCGAGCGCATGCGACAGATCGGCGGCGTGATCCGCTTCGGCACCGACCCGGCGAAAGGAGGCACCGTGGTCGACGCCTTCATTCCGCGTACTGCTGCAACGTAGACGCGTGCCCACCGTTTCCTTCCCGGACCCTCGCTTTCCGGAGAAATCGCATGACTGTCCTGTCCGACGCGCCTTCCTCGTTCCCGTCGTCGCTGAGCGATGCCGATGCCCTCGCAGTGGCGCGCGTCTGCAGTGTCGGCGGTCTGCTCGGCGAGTCGGCAGCGATGCATGCGATGTTCGAGCGCATGGCGCACATCGCGAGGCTGCATGCGGACGTGCTGATCGTCGGCGAGAACGGCAGCGGCAAGGAACTGGCGGCGCGCTGCCTGCACGATCTGAGCGATCGTGCGACCCAGCCTTTTCTGGTGCTGAACTGCGCCACGCTCGCGCCGGCACTCATCGATTCCGAGCTGTTCGGATACGAAGCCAGTGCGAGCGAAGGCGGCGTCGCGCGCCTGGGCAGTCAGCAAGGACATCTGGAGCGCGCCGCCCGCGGCACGCTGCTGCTGGAGGACGTTGCCGGGCTGACGCCCGAACTCCAGGTCAAACTGCTGCGTGCGCTCGAGTCGCGTCGCAGTGTCCGTGTCGGCGGGACACGCGAGCTGGAATTCCATTGCCGCATCATCGCGACGGTGCAGAGCGATCCGCGCGGCGCCTTGCGTCCGGAACTGCTGGACCGGCTGTCCGTCTGCCAGCTGCGCATCCCGCCGTTGCGCGAGCGGGGCGAGGACGTGGAATTGCTGGCGAACTATTTCCTGCAGGTGCTGAACGTGGAGGAGCACACCTCGAAACGGCTGTCGCCGGATTCGGCCGACTGCCTGGCCCGTTACGACTGGCCGGGCAACGTGCGCGAACTGCGCAACGCAGTGCATCGGGCCTTCATCCTCGCCGAGGGGGATCTCGATCTCGGCAGTGCCATCGACCGG
The DNA here is from genome assembly GCF_036735925.1 of Povalibacter sp. Lineage (NCBI taxonomy): Bacteria > Pseudomonadati > Pseudomonadota > Gammaproteobacteria > Steroidobacterales > Steroidobacteraceae > Povalibacter > Povalibacter sp. The sequence goes on along the minus strand of NZ_DAINNK010000093.1, from coordinate 9,531 downwards.
TCGACCCCGCTGTCTTCGATCGGCGACGCCGAGTGCCTCAGGATTCCCGTCGGCACGCCGCTGGCTGAAGCCGAACGCCGGATGATTCTGGCGACTTTGCGCAAATGTGAGGGAAACAAGACGCGGGCTGCTGCGTTACTGGGCGTCAGTCTGAAAACGCTCTACAACCGGCTGCACGCCTACCGTGCGCAGGGACTGGTCGGGAGCGATCACGACCGTGAATCCATCGAGGTGGCCAACTGATGTTCAACGCCCGAGAAAACGACATGCCGGAGACCCATCGCGACATTCAACAGCATATTCGCGTCCTGATCGTCGACGACCACGCCATCCTGCGGGCCGGCGTGCGCGAAATGCTCGCAGACGAGGAGGACCTGATGGTCGTCGGCGAGGCCGGCTCGGCCGAAGAGGCGCTGCAGCTTCTGGAAAGCGGAACCAAGGTCGATGTCGTGGTACTCGACATCACCCTGCCCGGACAGAGCGGCATCGAACTGCTCAAGCAGCTGCGCGACGAACGTCCCGAACTGGCGATCCTGGTTCTGAGCATGCATCCCGAGCGCAGCTTTGCCGTGCGTCTGATGCGGGCCGGGGCCAATGGCTACGTGCCGAAAATGATCGTGCCCGAAGAACTGGTGAAGGCCGTGCGTGCCGTCGGCGCCGGACGCCGCTACATCACGCCGATCGTCGCCGAGCTGCTGGCGTCCGACTGTGCCGCCAACGAAGAGGGCCCGATGCACAACCGGCTGTCGGAGCGCGAGCTGCAGGTGTTCACGCGCATTGCGCGCGGCATCTCGCCCGCCGTGATGGCCAACGAGCTCGGCCTCAGCGTCAAGACCGTGAGTACCTACCGCGCGCGCATCCTGGAGAAAATGGCCATGCGCAGCAATGCCGAGATAGCGGCCTACGCGGTTCGTAACGAACTGGTCGATTGACACGGCAACGCATGCCGCGACGCGCGCGCTCCCGGGACACCATTGCGGCGATTCGCGGAGGCGCGCTGAATGACGATGTAGGTGGATTGCCGTCATTGAGAGAACTGACCATCTACATCGTCGAAGACTCGACGCCGGTGCGCGAGCGGTTGATCGAAACCGTGCGGGAAATTCCCGACACGCGCGTCGTCGGGCAGGCGGCCGAGGTTCCCGACGCGCTCGAAGGCGTGCGCAGTTCGCGCCCGCATGTATTGATCGTCGATGTGCAGTTACGCGGCGGCAGCGGCATCCGCCTGCTCAAGCAGCTGCGGGCGACAGGCGCGCCGCGGCCGGAGCTGGTGATCGTCGTGACCAACTACCCGACCGACGACTATCGTCAGGCCAGCCACGATTGCGGCGCCGATCACTTCTTCGACAAGGCCTCGGAATTCGACAAGGTGCGGGACGTGCTGATGAGCCATCGGCATCGCGCCGCTTCGCTGCCGCAGGAACCCCGTAGTTGAGAATGCGCTTGCGCCGGCCAGCGGTCGCTGGCCGGCGTGCGCGGATTCTTATTGCCAGCCGTGGCGTCGGGAAAAGTCCTTCACCTGGCGCTCTGCTTCGTCGCGTTCCCAGCCATACCGTTCCTGCAGCTTGCCGGCGAGGATTTCGGTATTGCCTTCGATCTGATCGATCTCGTCGTCCGTGAGCTTGCCCCACTGCTGTTTGATCTTGCCCTTGAGCTGCTTGAAATTGCCTGCGGCGATGTCTTTGTTCATGACGTCTCCTTCGGGATCGGTTGCGACACGGGCGGGATGCTGCGTGTCCACCGGATCAACGAATGAGCCCGCTGCGCGGTTCGCCCCCGCTACCAGGGCCGTCGTTCGTCATCGGAAAAAAACTTCGGCACGACGGATCCGAATCCGGATGTCGTGCGTTCGAGTGCCGACGTTTCGTGCTGTTTCGATCCGTACAGTCCACTCCGTGGACCTCCCAGTTCGGTGGGGCACCCGCTGAGATCCCATCGCAACACCGCGGTCGGTGGCTGTACATTCAGGCCGCGCCTTCGGGCGCGGCCTTTTTTTGGACGATCGTTACATGATCGGGCGCGATGGATCGCCCGTGCCGGATCAGTCCGACCACCACGCCATGAACTCCTCGAAGCTGATCAGGCCGTCGCCATCGCCGTCGGTCATTTCGAAGGCGAGCAGGCACTCGTCTTCGGACAGATCGCCGTCGAGCGACTGCAGCAGCGCGGAAAATTCCCTGGTCGTTATCCAGCCGTCGGCGTCGTTGTCGCAGTTGTCGAAGCTTTGCCGCAGCCCGGTCAGTTCATCCGGCGTCACATCCTGCATAGGTACTCCCTGGTTCAGCAATCGTCATTCCGACTTCTGTTCGGCGGCGCCCTGCGCGAACACGCGACCGAGAAAATCTCCGTTCTTCCAGCGCGGCCGGCCGGGCGCGTTCGCCACGTCGATCGCCATGCGCAGATTGATGCGCGCGAGGTCGGCGGCCGTCGCGTAGTCGATCGGCTCGGCCGCGTCGTCGCCGGCCTGGGGGGAACGCTTTTCCAGGAACTCGCTGCGCAGCGCGGCAACGTCGACGCGCTTGTCGCGCGACTGGTAGCCGCCCGAGAGCACGATCGCCGGAATGCCCTGGCGGATGAACGAGAACTGGTCGCTGCGCACGAACGCCACCTGCTCCGGCATCGGATCGGGACTCAGTCGATATCCCTGGCTGCCGGCCGCATTGCGCGCGACGGCGCCGAGCGAGGAATGCTTTTCGCCGAGTGCGATCATGTCCAGCGTCGGCGCGAACAGCATCGGCATGTCGATGTTGATGTTGGCGACCGGCGTGCCGTCAGCCATGGGATGCTGCGCCAGGTAATCGGAACCGAGCAGTCCTTTCTCTTCGGCGGTCAGCGCCGCGAAAACGAGGGTGCGGCGGGTCTTGATGCCTGACGCATTCAGCGCGCGCGCCATTTCCAGCAGGATCGCCGTGCCGAGCGCGTTGTCCTGTGCGCCGTTGTAGATGGAGTCGCCGTTCACGGCGGAGCCGCGGCCGAGATGATCGAGATGCGCCGTGATCACGACGAGCTCGTTGCGCAGATCGGTGCCCGGTGCGGCGGCGATCACGTTCATGCTGTCGGTGCGACGCAGGCCCGTGGTAGCCGACAGCGTCAGCAGGCCCGGCAGTTCGAACGCCTGCGATTCGCCGGCGTCGGCCGCGGCGCTGGCCGCTGCGAAATCCTTTGCCGCACCTTCGAAGAACTGCGCGCCGGCTTCCTGATCGAAGCGGAAGCGCAGCTTGAGCTGCTCGTAGGCATTGCGGGGTTTGTCGTGCTCGTCCAGCCAGCGCATCTGCGGCGCCCAGCTCATCGCCACCACGCGTTCCCAGGGAAACAGCTTCTCGTCCTGCGGCGAGGAAATCATCACCACGCCGACGGCGCCGTGTTCGATGAGCTGCGGAAATTTCGTGTAAGTCGATGAGTAATAGGCGCGCTGCGTGTGCGGGAACTGTGCCGGTGCGCCCGTGAAGATGACGGCGATGCGGCCGGCCAGATCGACGTTCGCGAAATCGTCGTGGTCGAGTTCCGGCGCATCGATGCCGAAGCCCACGAAGGTCAGCGGCGCCGTCAGCGTCGAGCTCGCCGACAGATAGTCGGCCGAGGGCAGGTAGTGCGTGCCGTATTCGAACGTGCGCGTGTGCTTGTCGACAACCAGCTCGGCGGAGGAGCCGGGCAGCACCGGGGTCGCTTCGAGCAGCGGCACGTTCTGAAAGAAGCTGTCGCCATCGCCGGCGGGTTTCAGGCTGGCCTGGCGGAATTGCGCGGCCACATAGGCCGCTGCGATGTCATAGCCTCGCGACGCGGTGGCGCGGCCTTCCAGCAGATCGCTCGCCAGGAATTCGACATGACTGCGGATCGCATCCGCACGCACCTGCGTCCAGGGTTCCGGCGCAGCCGCCGCTGCAGCGGTCAGCAGTGCGGCGCTCAAGCCCAGCCAGTGCGCGGCTCGCGATCCCCGGATCATGGTTGGCGGCTTCCTCAGGCGTGCGGCATCGATGCGGCGACACACTACACAGAGTCTGGCGCCTTGGGGAGTTCCGCGGCCGGGCGGAGTTCACAATCCGTTCAGCGGCTGGCGCCGAGGCTCGGCATGCGGCATCCTGCGCGCGCCCGACCGGAGCCCACCCGGATATGCAGTTGAAAACGCGTCGTTCTGCCGGGTCTCGTCGCTGCAGCATCGCGGCATGGGCCGCGCTGTCGATGCTGCTGGCGAGCTGCGCCGGCACACCTCCTGTCTCGCCGCCGCCGCTCGGCGATATCGCCACGCCCGGCACGCTCGACACGTCGCCGATGCCGCAGCGTCAGGGTGGAGCAGAGATTTCCGTCGGCAGCGAAATCGTCATCCGCGCCATTTCATTGCTTGGCGCGCCGTATCGTTTCGGCGGCAGCGGCCCGACCGCGTTCGATTGCAGCGGCCTGGTGCAGTTCGTTCATCACGAACTGGGCATCGAAGTCCCGCGCACCGCCGCCGAACAGTATCGAGCCGCTGAACCCATCCGCCTCGGCGACATCGAACCCGGCGACCTGCTGTTCTTCCGCATCAGCGGCAAGCGCATCTCGCACGTCGCCATCTACGCTGGCTCCGGCCGCTTCGTGCATGCACCGCAGACGGGTCGGCCGATCGAACTGCGCACGCTCGATGATGATTACTACAAGCCGCGGCTGGCGGGGGCGGGGCGGTTGTTCTGAGGATTGCGGAGAAGAGAATGGCCGCAAAAAGGCGCAAAGGTCTCAAAACAAGATAACGAAGACACTCCGCATTCTTATTTCTTGCCCTTGCGTCTTTTTGCGCTTTTTTGCGGCCATTCTCTTGTCTCAGCTCTTGGCTTTCTTCCGCTTCGACGTCTTCGCCGGTTTCGCGACCCCCGCGTCCTGCTCGATCTCCGACGCCGGGCGGTTCATGCGTTCGCGCACGAGGCTTTCGACGACGCCCGGGTCGGCGAGGGTGGAGATGTCGCCGAGCTGATCGTGTTCGTTCGCGGCGATTTTGCGCAGGATGCGGCGCATGATCTTGCCCGAGCGCGTCTTCGGCAGGCCGGGGGCCCACTGGATGAAGTCGGGAGTGGCGATCGGGCCGATTTCCTTGCGAACCCAGTCGCGCAGTTCGTTGCGCAGCGCCTCGGTGGGTTCCTCGCCGACGATCAAGGTCACGTAGACATAGATGCCCGTGCCCTTGACGTCGTGCGGGCAGCCGACGGCGGCGGCTTCGGCGACCTTGGGATGCGCGACCATCGCGCTTTCGATTTCCGCGGTGCCGAGTCGATGGCCGGCGACGTTGAGCACGTCGTCGACGCGGCCGGTGATCCAGTAGTAGCCGTCCTCATCGCGCTTTGCGCCGTCGCCAGTGAAGTACTTGCCGGGGAACGTCTTGAAGTAGGTGTCGATGAAGCGCTGATGATCGCCGAACACCGTGCGCATCTGGCCCGGCCAGCTGTCGGTGATGACCAGGTTGCCTTCGGTCGCGCCTTCGAGCACGTGGCCTTCGTTGTCGAGGATCGCAGGCTTCACGCCGAAGAAGGGCAGGGTGGCCGAGCCGGGTTTCTGATCGATCGCACCGGGCAGCGGCGCAATCAGCGTCGCGCCGGTTTCGGTCTGCCACCAGGTGTCGACGATCGGGCAGCGGCCGTCGCCGACGACGCGGTGATACCACTCCCAGGCTTCCGGATTGATCGGTTCGCCGACCGAGCCGAGCAGGCGCAGCGACTTGCGCGACCAGTGCTTCACCGGCTCTTCGCCTTCGCGCATCAGCGCGCGTATGGCCGTCGGTGCGGTGTAGAAGATCGTGACCTTGTGCTTGTCGACCGACTGCCAGAAGCGTCCCGCGTCGGGATAGTTCGGCACGCCTTCGAACATGATCGTCGTCGCGCCATTGGCGAGCGGCCCGTAGACCACGTAACTGTGGCCCGTGACCCAGCCGACGTCGGCCGTACACCAGAAGATGTCGTCCTCGCGCACGTCGAAGACGAGTTCGTGCGTCATCGCGGCATAGACCAGATAACCGCCGCTGGTGTGCAGCACGCCTTTCGGGCGGCCTGTCGAACCCGAGGTGTAGAGAATGAACAGCGGATCTTCGGCATCGACGGTTTCCGGCGCGCATTCCTTCGGCTGACCGTCGACGACGTCTTCGTACCACTGATCGCGCGCATACATCGGCACGCGGATGCCGGTGCGCTTCACCACCAGCACGTGCCTGACGCATTCGGTGCCGGGCGTGCTCAGCGCGAGATCGACATTGGTCTTGAGCGCGATGCGCTTGCCGCCGCGAATGCCTTCATCGGCCGTGATGACGACGCTCGAACCGCAGTCGACGATGCGTCCCGCGAGCGAATCCGCGGAGAAACCGCCGAACACGACCGAGTGAATCGCACCGATGCGCGCGCAGGCCAGCATCGCCACCGCGGCTTCCGGAATCATCGGCAGGTAGATCGTGACGCGATCGCCCTTGCGCACGCCGAGCGACTTGAGCGCGTTCGCGCACTGGCAGACGCGTTCGTACAGCTCGCGATAGGTGATGCGTTCCGACAGCTTCGGATCGTCGCCTTCCCAGATGATGGCGGTCTTGTCGCCGCGCTTGGTGAGATGGCGGTCGAGACAGTTCGCGGCGACATTGAGCTTGCCGTCGTAGAACCAGCGGATGCGAAAATCGTGCTCGTCGAAACTGGTGTCCTTCACCTTGTTGTAAGGCTGGACCCAGTCGAGCCGCCGGCCCATTCGTGCCCAGAAACCATTGGGATCGCGCACCGATTCCTGGTAGAGCCGCTGGTACTCCGCGTTGCGCAGATGCGCCAGTGCCGCGAAATCTTCCGGAACCTTGTAGATCGGGTTGCTCATCGCGTGTCGGTCCGCTGTTTTCTGGGGAACGGCAGACTACCAGATGCTGAAGAGAAGAAGTTTCACACGGAGATCACGGAGACCACGGAGTTCGGAAGAAGAAAGAATTTCCACGGGGGACACGGGGAGCACGGGGCTCGGAACAGAAAATTTCTATCCCCGTGCTCCCCGTGTTCCCATTCTTCTCCCCGTGGGAACTCTTAACTTCTTCTCCGACCTCCGTGGTCTCCGTGAACTCCGTGTGAAACTCTGAATCTCAGCCAGCCAGCGCCTGGCGGATGCGTTCGGCGTGTTCGGCCAGCACCGCCTTGTCTGCCATGTCGCGCGCATGGCCCTTGATTTCTCGGCCTTCGTAGCAGGGAACGATGTGGAAGTGGATGTGGAACACCGTCTGGCCGGCGGCGGGTTCGTTGAACTGGATGATACGCACGCCGTCGGGCTGGAACGCAGTGCGCACGGCCTTCGCCACGTGCTGCGTCGACTGGATCAGGCGACCGAGCGACTGCGGATCGATGTCGAAGAAATTGCGCGCCGCAGTTTTCGGAATCACCAGCGTGTGGCCTTCGGACTGCGGCATCACGTCCATGAAGGCCAGCGTGTGCTCGTCTTCGTGGACCTTGAATGCGGGAATTTCGCCGCGCAGGATTTTCGCGAAGATGTTGTTCGGGTCGTAGGTCATCGCGGCTTCCTCAGATTCCCGCCTTGCCCAGCGCATCCACGACCCGTCGCAGCGCCGTGCCGAGCGAGGGATGCTCGGCCTCGAAATGCACCGCCAGTTCGTCGAGGCGTTCGGCCAGGTTGTGCTGGTTCGCGGGCGTGCCGCTGGAACTCTCCAGCAGGCGCGTGATGTCGCCCAGCAGCGTGATGAGCAGCGTGCGCGATTGCGGATCGACCGTGTCGATGCGGCTCAGCTCCGCGTGCATGGCTTCGATGTGTTTCTGCAGATCCTGATTCAAGTCTGGGTCTCCCGGGAGTGTGGTTGCCTGTCAGCGTGCAGGCATGAATTCGCGCCGAGCATAACCGGCCGGCACGTCAAACGTGGTTGCCGGCAGCGCTTCGCTGCGGCTGGAGCGCAGCGTCGATTCGCTGACCGGCTTGCCGTTGGCGTAGTGACGGCTCAATACCGGAATGCCGCCGACCTTGCCATACAGCGCGGTCTGTTCGTCGATCATCTGCCTGAGTTGCGGTGCATCGAGATCCTTGAATGCGTCCTGCAGCATCGCACTCATTTTCTGCGCGGCGGCCATCAGTTCATCGCCGCCCTTGAGCGTTGCCGGCGCGACGATGCACAGCTCGTCTTCGACCGCGCCGCCCTTGACGATCTCGACGTAGCTGCAGCCATGTCCCGCCGCCGATCCGGTGCGGGAGGTCTTGCGCACTTCCTGTTTCGCGCCGCCGCCCAGTGCGGACGAGGCGCTCTGTCCCATCATCTTCTCCATCTGCGCGCGCTGCTCGGGCGGCATCTGCGCCAGCATCTTCATGACCGGGCTGATCGCATCCGCCATCTTCTTCAGCGCAGCGCGATCCATCACGACATAGTTCCTGTCGCGATCGTTGACGACGTACAGCGCATCGTCCTTGAACAGCGAGAAGCCTTCGCGATCGCCGGCTTCGATGCGCAACTTTCCGTCCTGCGCATACGTGGTCATGACAGTTTCTTTCTGTTGCCCACCCAGATCGCGGTTCACCATTTCCATCACGGTGCCGGCCTGTGCGAAGCCGGCGAACAGCAGGGCAACGAGCGTCAGATGGCGGCACGACATGCGACTTCTCCTTGCGACGGGGTTGGCCGATTGTGCGGTAGCCGGCAAGTCACCAACAGTGGGGTCTTCCCCCCGCCGGACGACCTCCTTCAGCGGCCGGGGCCTTGGCGTTTGAGCCGCTCGATCGCGGCGGCAAGCACGGCGGCATCCATTTGATCCTTGGGTCGGACGCCTTGCTTGGTCTTGAGCAGGCCCGGCAAGTCCAGAACGCGAATGCCGACATCGTCCACTTCGATGGTGACGATATGCGGCTTCATCTCTTCCCACGAATGCCCTGCTATGGACGGCATGACATCCACGGTGAATTCGTCATTCACTCGCAACGCGTAGCGCGTATCGTCAGAAAACACGTCCGGAGCGGCGAGCAATTCCTGCGTGGCGTGGTCCGGCAATGCAGCGAGTGCAAGAATCCAGCGGCGCGAATTTTCGGCCGACGGGTTGACCAGGATGTCGATGTCTTCCGAAAAACGATTGAATCCATGTGCCGCGATGGCGTACCCACCGACCAGCGCATATTCCGCCCCTTGCGCTTCAAGCTCCCTGGCCAGGTGCTTTACGTCTTCCCAGGTGGCGGGACGCGTGTATTCCATCTATCTGGCGCGCTCGCGCGATTTCTCGACGATTGCATCCACGATCCATCGCTGGCGGTCCGCATCCATTTCCTCGGCGGAGCGATAGATGAAGATGCCTTTGGGAGCGCGCGTCACGTAACGGGCATTGCAGGTCATTGCGGCCCGGTCCGATGCAGACAGCGGTTGGCCATCGCGCTCCTTGCGCCGACCGATAGTGCGTCCAATGGGCTGTTGGTGAAACGTGGTGCTCATTGCGTCGGCATCATAACGCCGCCGGTGCTCGCGGATCGATGGTGTCGATGCTGCGGCGTTCCATGTCCGGGGAGCAACTATGTCCCCCGCGGCTTGGCGCGCGCCGTGGCTTCGGCCGTCAACGGATCGTCCGG
>NZ_DAINNK010000092.1:0-17229 GCF_036735925.1 Povalibacter sp. | reverse complement strand
GGATACGGCGGATATCACGACGGCGGTCACAGGACAGCCAGGCTCGTGTACGACGGCCGGTTCGACAGTGACGTGCGTTTTCGACGTGGTGCGTGCCGGCTACTCCTCGGAAGTCGATCTGCAGTTCGCTGTTTCTGACGCGGGTACCTTCGAGGTGACATCGACACTCGCCGGCGACCAGCCTGATCTGTTGCCTTCGAACAATGCGGTCGCTTCGAGCTTCGAGGTGGCTGCCATTGGCGATGTGAGCGTCAAGATTGCCGGGCCTGCCAATGTTACGCAGGGCAATGCTCTGCGTTACACGATGACGATTGCCAACGCGGGCCCCAATGCTGCGAGCAACGTCCGTGCGACCTTGCAGCTGGCGGGCGGACTCACTGCGACCGCGATAGCACCGGCGACCTGTACCAATACGTCGGGAACGATTGCCTGCGAGCAGGACGTCCTGGATCCGGCCGATGCCATCGTCGTCACGATCGATGCGACGAGCGCCGCAGCAGGCTCATATGCCAACACGGCCACCGTCAGCGCCGATACGACCGATCTGGAGACCGCGAACAATTCGGTGTCGCTGACGACCATCGTTGCCGCACCGCCACCCCCACCACCGCCGCCGCCGCAGAGTTCTGGCGGCGGTGGTGGAGGTTCGATGTCTCCCGGAATGCTGATGATGCTGATGCTGCTGGCGTGCTGCGTCGCCTGCCGGAGGTTGTCGTCGTAGCAACGCGCGCGACTACCCATCCGTCCGCGGGTGCATTAGGCTCGTCGCGCTCGCGTCAACAACAAGGTAACTGCAGATCGTGAGGCAAGCTGCATGACTGGCACAGCAGGCGCGACTGTCGGCAATACCGGCGTCGACAGGAAACACCGCCGCGTGATCTTCGCCTCATCGCTCGGCACCGTGTTCGAGTGGTACGACTTCTATCTCTACGGCTCGCTGTCCGCCGTCATCACGAAGCAGTTCTTTTCCGGCGTCAATGAAACGACCGGGTTCATCTTCGCGTTGCTGGCCTTCGCTGCCGGCTTCTTCGTGCGGCCCTTCGGTGCGCTGCTGTTCGGGCGCTTCGGCGACATGATCGGGCGCAAGTACACGTTTCTGGTGACGATCGTGATCATGGGCCTGTCGACGGCGCTGGTCGGCCTGCTGCCCAGCTACGAGGCAATCGGCGTCGCTGCGCCAATCATCCTCATTTCGTTGCGACTGCTGCAGGGCCTGGCGCTCGGCGGCGAATACGGCGGCGCGGCGACGTACGTTGCCGAGCATGCGCCCGACGGCAAGCGCGGCCTGTACACGAGCTGGATCCAGACCACCGCGACGCTGGGACTGTTCCTGTCGCTGCTGGTGATCCTGCTCTGTCGCATCACGCTCGGCGATGCCTTCGACGTGTGGGGCTGGCGCATTCCGTTCCTGGTGTCGATCGTGCTGCTCGCGATCTCGGTCTACATCCGTCTGCAGTTGCAGGAATCGCCGGTCTTCCTGGAGATGAAGGCGGAGGGCAAGGTGTCGAAGGCGCCGCTGAGCGAGGCGTTCGGCCGGTGGGGCAATCTGAAGATCGTGATCCTCGCGCTGTTCGGCGCCACGGCCGGGCAGGCGGTGGTGTGGTACGGCGGCCAGTTCTACGCGCTGTTCTTTCTGGAAAAGATCCTGCAGGTCGATGCCAAGGCGGCCAACCTGATCATCGCCGCGGCGCTGCTCATCGGCACGCCGTTCTTCGTGCTGTTCGGTGCGCTGTCGGATCGCATCGGCCGCAAGAAGATCATCATGACCGGCTGCCTGCTCGCCGTGCTGACCTACTTCCCGACGTTCAGGGGGCTGACGCACTTCGCCAATCCGGCGCTCGAACATGCCGTCGCCACCGCGCCGGTGACCGTCGTGGCCGATCCCGCAGACTGTTCGTTGCAGTTCGATCCGGTCGGCAGGAAGGCATTCACCCATTCCTGCGACGTCGCCAAGTCGTACCTGGCTAAGGCTGGAATTCCCTACGAAAACGAAGCGGCGCCGGCGGGCAGTGTCGCCCGCGTACGCATCGGCGCGGCGGATGCGGGTGTGTTCGTCGATTCGTTCGCTGGCAATGCGTTGTCGAAGGCCGAGTTCAAGCCGGCCTCGGATGCGTTCAACGCGAAACTGAAAGAGGCGTTGCACACGGCCGGCTATCCGCCCAGAGCGGACATGAGCCAGCTCAACTATCCGATGGTGATCGTGCTGTGCACGTATCTCGTGATCCTGGTGACGATGGTGTACGGGCCGATCGCGGCGTGGCTGGTGGAGCTGTTCCCGACCCGCATCCGCTACACGTCGATGTCGCTGCCGTATCACATCGGCAATGGCTGGTTCGGCGGCTTCCTGCCGGTGACGTCCTTTGCGATCGTCGCGGCGACCGGCGATATCTACAACGGGCTGTGGTATCCGATTGCGGTGGCGCTGATGACGGCGATCATCGGTACGTTGTTCCTGCGGGAAACCAACTATCAGCCGCTGATGAAGTGAGATGAGGTCGAATCGAGCGTCCCTTCCTCCGCGCAGCGGGGATTCTGTAGGTCAGGCTTCAGCCTGACTCTGAAAGAGGCCGGCTGAAGCCGGCCCCACAGCAAGAGGCCCCCACCCTAACCCTCCCCCGCTACGCGGAGGAGGGGATCAGACTAGATCACTTTCGCCTCCCGCAGTGCCGCGCATTCCTCGACACTGATCCCAAGCACACTCTGCAGCACGGCATCCGTGTGTTCGCCGAGCTTCGGCCCCGGCCACCGCGTTGCGCCGGGCGTTCCCGTCAGGCGCGGCAGGATCGCCGGAATCTTCAGTGACCGACCGTCGACGTCGACCTGCTCGAACAGTCCGCGCGCGTTGAAATGCGGATCGGCCGCCATGTCGGCGACGCTGTAGATCGGGCCGCCGGGTACGGAGATGTCGTCGAGGATGCGGCGGATCGTCATGGAATCGTTGGCGCGTGCCCAGGCGGCGATCACGGCATCGATTTCCTTCTCGTGCTGCACGCGTCCGGCGTTGTTGGCGAAGCGCGGATCGTCTGCCATGTCGGGTCGCCCGAGGGCTCGCATCAGGCGCTGGAACAGCGAGTCGCCATTCGCGCCGATCACGACGTACCGGTCGTCCGCGCATAGATAGGTGTTCGACGGCACGATGCCGGTGAGTGTCGAGCCCGACGGACCGCGGACGACACCGGCGCCGTCGTACTCGGGCACGACGCCTTCGAGCAGGTTGAACACCGACTCATAGATCGCGACGTCGACGGTCTGACCCGGCGTGCCGCCGCGTCGCGCGAGCAGTGCGAGCAGGATGCCGATCACCGCGTGCAGTCCTGCGAGCGAATCGCCGAGCGACAGGTTGGGTCGCACCGGCGGGCGATCCTCGAAGCCATTCACGTGGCGCAGTCCGCCGATCGCCTCGCACACGGAAGCGAAGCCGGGCTTCGATGCATACGGCCCGCTCTGGCCGTAGCCGGAGACGCGCGCATAGATCAGATCGGGGCGCAGTGGTTTCAGATCGTCCGGACCCAGTCCCCACTTTTCCATCGTGCCGGGCTTGAAGTTCTCGATCAGCACATCGCACTGAGCAGCGAGCTGCTTCGCCAGCGCCCGGCCGCGTTCCTGCTGCAGATCGATCGTTACGGATTGCTTGTTGCGCGCCAGGCTGTGCCACCACAGCGACGTACCGTCGCGCACCACGCGCCAGTTGCGCAGCGGATCGCCGCCGGGCGGTTCGATCTTGATCACCTCGGCGCCGAAATAGCCGAGCAGGCAGCCGGCGAACGGACCGGCCAGCAGCTGGCCGACTTCGAGAACGCGGATGCCGTCGAGCGGTGCGGCCATTCGATGATCCTTTGTGTTTCTGTAGGGCTCTTTCTGTGGGGCCGGCTTTGGCCGGCCTGAAAGAAGTCAGGCTGAAGCCTGACCTGCAGTCAGAGGTCAGGCCGGACCCTACAGGGGCTGCGGGCTCCTGTGAACCAGCGCACATTTCGCACCGCTGCCTACATACGCGGCGCCGCGGCGGGTGGCACATTGCCGTCCCCCAGATCGCGGCAATTCGGCTCCAATGAGCGTGCCTCAAAGCCAGAAACCCGTTGCTGCGGCGCCGGACGCCTCGCGATTCCGGCCCGGCATGGCCGCGCGCGTCGCGCTGGGATTTGCGGCCGTCGCCATCGCGGTGCTGGTCGCCAACATCCTGGTCCAGAAAAGCACGAGCACGGCGCGCGAGCGCATGCGCCAGCTCGTGGTCGAGCACGAACCCGTCGTGCGCGCCGCCGAGTCGCTGGCCAGCACCATTTCCGTGTACGAGCGTGTTGCCATCGATCGCGTCGAGCGCGGTGCGGGTTCGATCAACACGGTGGAAGTCGCTTCGCAGAATGTCGCTGACGCCACGACGGCGTACCTCGCGATCGCCGCGGATGCGCAAGCGTTGCAGCCGCTGGCCGAAGAGGTCGAAGGCTTCCGGCAGGCCGGAGCGGAACTGGTGGCCGTCAGCGCCCGACAGCGTTCGCAGCAGCAGGCTTACTGGGCGCGTCTGCGCGAACTCGACGAACGGCTGAACGCGCCGCAGGCGCAGGCCAGGCGTTTCGCCGGCGGCGTCTTCGCGAGCGAAGCGCTGCTGGATCTGTCGCGGTCGCTCGGCGCGATTCGCGACAGCGTCAGTGCATCCGCTGCACATCCCGCGGACGGACTGCAGCGCATCGTCGCCAGCGAGGCCGCGTTCGGCCGCCTGCTGCAGCAACACCGTCCGGCGCTGGTGAAGGCGCAGGGAGAGGCGTGGACGCAGGACGTGTCGACACGCTATCGCCGCCTGCTGACCGATCGGCGCCGCATCTTCGATGCGCTCGCCGAACTGGAGCAGCGTTCCGTGGCGTTCCGCGATCGCGGTGCGACGTTGTGGTCGCAAGTGCTGACCCAGCTCGCCGTGCCGGCGCAGCGGGCATTGGCGAATGCCGACCGGCTCGCGGCAGAGGCCGCTGCAACGGCGGATCGCGAGTTGCGCTGGGGCAGCGTGGCACTGTTGCTGCTCCTGCTCGCGATTTCTCTCGTCACCGTCTCGGGCGTCGCGGCACCGGTGCGCCGCCTCACGCGCGCGACGCGATTGCTGGCCGGCGGTGCGATCCGTACCCGGGTGCCGCGCGGCGGCGTGCGCGAGATCGACACGTTGGCCGGTGCCTTCAATCAGATGGCGGAGCAGCTCGAACGGGCGGAAGCGGAAGTGCGCCGCCAGCACGCGCAGCTCGAATCGCGTGTCGCCGATCGCACGCGCGAACTGCAGCACCTGGCCCACCACGATCCGCTGACCCAGCTGCCGAACCGGCGCAAGCTGTTCGAACACCTGCAATCGCTGCTGAGCGAGGCGGACCCGACGCAGAACATCGCATTGCTGTTCATCGATCTCGACAACTTCAAGACCATCAACGACAGCCTCGGTCACGAGTTCGGCGATCGGGTGCTGCATGCCGTCGGCGAACGACTGCGCAACGAGGCGATCTTCGCCGGCAGTTTCTGCGCCCGGCTGGGCGGCGATGAATTCACGGTGGTCTATGAGAATCCCGAACGGCGCATCGAGGAACTCTGTGCCGTCGCGCTCGAGGTGTTTCAGCGGCCGCTGGCGGTGTTCGGCAGGGAGCTGCGCCTCAGCGTCAGCGTCGGCGCGAGCCTGGCGCCGCAGCATGCGCAGGACGGGCCGGCGCTGCTGCGCGCGGCCGATGTCGCGCTGTTTCATGCGAAGGAGGGCGGACGCAATCGCTGGAGCCTGTTTGCGCCGGAGCTGCTGCAGGTCGCTTCGGCGCGCTTCCGCACCGAACAGGCATTGCGTCGCGCCATCGAACGCAATGAATTCGAATTGCTCTACCAGCCCGAGGTCTGTCTCGAAACCTGCACGACACCGATCGTCGAAGCGTTGATCCGCTGGCATCGGCCGGACGGCCAGATCCTGTTGCCGGGCGACTTCCTGCCGGTGGCCGAACAGTTCGGCCTGATCGCCGAAATCAACGACTGGGTGCTGCGCACCGCGATTCGCGACATCGCGCGCCTGCGTCGCGATGCCTGGCCCGCGGCGAAGGTGGCAGTGAATGTGTCGGCGCATCAGTTGCTGGCGCAGGATTTCGTTCGCAGCCTGCAGGCGTTGCTGCAGGACGCCGGCCTGCCGGGTCATTGTCTCGAACTCGAACTGACCGAGAACGTGTTCCAGACGGGCGCCGGCACGATCGATGTCCTGCAGCAGTTGCGCGCGCTCGGCGTCAGCGTGGCCATCGACGATTTCGGCATCGGCTACTCCTCGCTGACCTCGCTCGAACGGCTGCCGCTGACGCGCGTGAAGATCGATCGCAGCCTGGTCGCGAGCATCGACACGGGCACGCGGTCGGCGGCGATCGTGCGATCGATCATCGGCCTCAGTCGCAGTCTCGGCCTGCAGGTGACGGCCGAAGGCGTCGAACGTCCCACGCAGGTCGTGCAGCTGCTGCACGATCGCGGCATCCAGATGCAGGGTTATCTGATCTCGCGACCGCAATCGCTGGCGTCCATTCCGGCGTTCGTCGCCGCGGCGCCGCAGTTTCTCGCGTCGCTGGTGCAGTCGTTGCCGGCGGCGACTGTCGATGTCGAAAGCAGCGGAACGGTGCGGGCGTTGCGCAGCGGGTCGGTGCGGAAGCCGTAGGAAGCCCCCCTCCCTGGCCCTCCCCCGCTGCGCGGAGGAGGGAACCCGGAAAACGGCAGCACAATTCTTCCCCTCCTCCGCGTAGCGGGGGAGGGCAGGGTGGGGGTTCTTCGCGGAACCGCACCGTCCATCCCCGAGTTCTCACGACAGATCTCAGCGAAGCATCTGTCACGGGAACTGCTGTGCCGAATACCCAGGTCGTGACCCGCATCAATGGCGCGTGGGTGTCGTTGCTCGCAGTCGTGCTGGTGACGGCATTGCTGTGGGCTGCAAAGGCTGTGCTGCTGCCGCTCGCGCTCGGCATCATTCTCGCGTTCACGCTCTCGCCGCTGGTGCGTGCATTCGACAAGCTGCGGCTGCCGCGATTTCTCGGCGTCGCATTGACCATGGGCCTCGCGCTCGGTGCGGTCGGCGGCGCCGGCTACGTCATCGCCAATCAGTTCGCCGATCTGTCGACGCAGGTGACCCGCTACACCTCGCAGATGCGCCAGAAGGCCACGGATCTGCGTCTCGGCAGCGACGCTGCGTTCCGGCAGTTCACGCGCACCGTGGATCGCGTGACCGAACAGCTCGACAATCACGCCTCCGAACTGCGTGCCGCCCAGCCAGTGCGTGTCGTGCCTTCCGGTCTGTCGCCCGTCGAACGATTGCGCGATCGCGCGGCGGCGATCTTCGAACCGCTCGCGAGTGCCGTCATCGTGCTGGTGCTGGTCGCATTCATGCTCGGTCAACGCGAGGACCTGCGCGACCGGCTGATCCGGCTCACCGGCACCGATCACGTCATCCTCACGACGCGCCTGCTGGACGAAGCGGCGCAGCGTGTGAGCCGCTATCTCGTCGCACAGACGCTGGTGAACATCTGTCTCGGCGCGCTCGTTGCTGCCGGCCTGTACTGGATCGGTGTTCCGTACGCAGCGTTGTGGGGCGGATTGACGGCGGTGCTGCGGTTCGTGCCCTACGTCGGCACGCTGCTGTCGGCATTGCTGCCCGCGGCGCTGGCCTTCGCCATCTTTCCAGGCTGGAGCGAGACGCTGCAAACGCTGGCGATGTTCCTGGTGCTCGATCTCATCACGGGCTACGGGGTCGAGCCGTTGCTGTTCGGGCGGCGAACCGGCGTGTCGTCGTTCGCGCTGCTGGTCTCGGCCCTGTTCTGGATCTGGGTGTGGGGTCCGGTCGGCCTGTTGCTGGCGACGCCGCTCACCGTGTGCATCGCAGTGCTGGGCCGGCACGTGCGATCGCTGCGGTTTCTCGCGGTGCTGTTCGCGGACGAGCCGGCGCTGCAGCCGCACGTGCGTTACTACCAACGGCTGCTAGCGCACGATGAAGATGAAGCCCATGCGCTGGCGAGCCGCATGGCTGGAGAGCTCGGGGCCGTCATCGCGATGGATGAAGTCCTGATTCCGGCCCTGCGACTCGCCGAGCAGCATCGCAGCCGCGCCGAGATTTCGCAGGACGACATGGACTTCATCGTCGAGTCGACGGCGGAGATCGTCGGGCAGATTCGTATGCGCCAGAAAGCGCCGCCCGCAGGCGAGTCCAGCGTTCTGCTGCTGGGCGTGAGTGGTGCAGCCGATCGTGTCGTCCTCGATATGCTCGCGGTCGCGATGGAAGGTTGCGGTCACGCAGTCGCTGTCGTCGGTGAGAAGGAAACGGCGACCGAGGCGGTGGCGCGTGTGCTGGCGGAACGGCCGGATCTCACCTGTGTCGTGGCGGTATCGTCGACGCGCGGTGCCGAAGCGCGCGGTCACTGCCGGCGCATCCGCGCTGCGCTGCCTGCGGCCAGACTGCTGGTGCTGCGACCGCTGCCCGATGCCGGCGACGCGGAGCGATCCATCGGTCGCATGAAGGAGGCCGGTGCCGATCGCGTTGCGATCACCTTGCGCCAGGCGCTCGAGGAAGCGGAACAGTTGCTGGATCCGGCTGCGAGGCCGGCTGAAGCCCGATTGTGCGATCTGCTTCTTCTGTAGGTCAGGCTTTAGCCTGACTGTTTTCAGGCCGGCTGAAGCCGGCCCCACAGGCAGAGCAAATCCTTGAGTCAGTGCCATGGGGCTGAAGCCGGCCCACAGGCAGAAGCCTCAGTCGCTTCAGAGCGTGCCGACCTGAGTCGGATCTTCGGGCGAACCGATGCGTGCCAGCCAGCCTTCCGTGCGCTGACCATCGCCGCTGCGCAACCACGCGAACACGATGCTGTGCCACAGGACACGCTGCACGTACGCGCGTGTTTCGTTGTAGGGAATGTTTTCGATCCAGATGTCGGGATCGATGGCCGACTGCGGCAACCAGCGTGTGGCAGCGCCCGGCCCGGCGTTGTAGCCGGCGAGCGCCACGGCCGTCTGGCCGCCGAACCGGTCCAGCAGCATGCGCAGCTGACCTGCGCCGAGCGTGACGCTGGTCGAGGGCACCAGCAGGTCGCTGGTCGATGGGCGCGGACGTTTCCAGCGTTGCGCCGTGCTGCGTGCCGTGGCAGGGATGAGCTGCAGCAGACCGTACGCGCCTGCGGACGATACGGCGTCGGCCCGATACAGGCTTTCCTGGCGCATGACGCCGTAGATCAGGTCGGGATCGACGTCCGTGAGCTTCGCGGCGGCGCGCACTTCCCGGTCGTAGGGCTGCGGATAGAGCAGTGTGTAGTCATTGAACACACGCAGCTGCGTGGCCGTCGCGACGGCCTGATCGAACCAGCCCCAGCTGGCTGCAAGATGAATCATCTGCGGACGTTTCGCCGCGTCGAGCGCATCGAACCCGTACTGCCATTCGGCGAAGGCCTCGCGACGCAGATTGGCTCGCAGCAATTCGCGCGTGCGAACGAACGACGGCAGCTGTCCGATTTCCCGCAGCAGCACCTTGTCCTCGACGACACGTTCGGGATGCGGTTTGGCGGGCCGGTCCAGCCGCGCCGAGGCCATTGCCGAGTAGTAGTTGTCGTCGGCGATGACCGAGTCGTAAAGCTGTTCGGCGAGCGCGCGCTCGTGCTGTGCCTCTGCGGCGCGCGCGGCCCAGTAGCGCCAGCGTGCGACCTGCCGCTGTTCGGCCGGCATCGCGGCGATGGCGTCGGCGACGCGCGGCCAGTCCTCCGCCCACAGCGCGGCGCGTACGTGCCATTCATGCCCGGTCTCGTCGAAATCGCCGGCGCGTACCTTGTCGAAATAACCGAGCGCCGCGGCATCGCGATCGCGCGCCAGCGGCACTGCGAGTGCCAGCGCATACGGACTCGCCGCGGCCTCATCGAGCTTGCGCGCCTTGACCAGCGCATTGAACCGGCTGATCGCGCCGATGCGATCCTTGCGCGCCAGTTGCGACCAGCCGGCCAGCAGCGCCTGCGGATCGACCGGCGTCTGCGGCGAACCGATCAGTGCATCGATGCCGCGCTGGGGACTGTCGAGGATGCCCGCCCACTGCTGCAGCGGAGCGGCCTTGCCTGCGGGCAGCTGCGCGATGATCTGGCGCGCAAACGCGGTCGTGCCCTTCGTGAGCGCGAGACGGGCGCGCTGCTCGATCAGCGCCGGCGTCAACTGGTTCTGTGTGCGCAACCAACTGAAGGCGACGTCGCACTCGGGCAGGCTCTGCGGCGTCAGCCATTGCGCCGCGATGTCGGTGGCCAGTCCTTCGGTGCGACCGGTGGCGATGCG
This sequence comes from Povalibacter sp., assembly GCF_036735925.1. NCBI lineage: Bacteria > Pseudomonadati > Pseudomonadota > Gammaproteobacteria > Steroidobacterales > Steroidobacteraceae > Povalibacter > Povalibacter sp. The sequence continues at coordinate 6,957 of NZ_DAINNK010000092.1, read as the reverse complement.
CGCCTCGAAACTCCGGCAACGCAACGCGTCGCCGACGGAGGCGTCCCGGTAATGCGTCAGAAACAGATCCCAGCGATTGCGGTCCGCGAGACTTTCCAGCCAGGTACGGCGCAGGCTGCGCGCGACCGGTTCATCGTCGTAGTACGCGAGGAATGTTGCGGCGCGCTCGTCGACGGAGTCGCTGGACGGACCGGCGCTCTTCAACGCCTGCCGCAATCGCGCGGCCTGCAGATACGGATACAGCGGATAAGTGCGCAGGTCTTCGGTGTCTGCGGCAGCCGGTGCGCCGGGCTGCGAAACCCGGGCATACGCCAGCATGAATTCGTTGCGCACGTCGCGAAACGGATCCTCCGACGCCTGGGCAGGGAGGGTCAGCGAAAAAAGCGCGAGGACGGCAACCGCAGCGCGGCGCGGGAAAAACACATCGGGGAGCATGCGCAGAGAGTAGCGGCCGGCAGCAGACGATGCCATCGTGGATGATCGCTGACTTTGCCGCGGCGATCCGGAACCCGCCGTTTCGCCGCGACGTTTCCGACAGTCTGAAGGCTATCGAAGCAGGGATCATGAGCATTCTCGACTGGCTCGCCGGGGAATCGACCATCATCAAGCCGCTGGATGCGCTGCTGCGGCTGCTCGTCGCCATCCTTTTCGGCGCCGTCGTCGGTTTCGATCGGGAGCTGCGCAACAAGCCTGCGGGACTGCGCACGCACATCCTCATCTCGCTCGCGGCGGCGCTGTTCACGCTGATCACGTTCGAGCTGCACGGGGAGATCATGCGGCAGGGCGGTGATCGCGTGACGGCCGATCCCGTCCGCATCATCGAGGCCGTCACGGCCGGCGTCGCGTTCCTGGCGGCGGGCGCCATCATCCAGAGTCGCGGCAATGTGCGGGGGCTCACGACCGGCGCGAACATGTGGCTCGCGGGCGCGCTGGGTGTGGCGAGCGGCGCCGGTTACTACGTGCTCGCGACGATCGGCGCCGTGTTCGCGCTGATCGTGCTGACGGTGCTCGGGGCGCTCGAGGCGCGGCTCAATCCACGGCAACAGAAGCTGGAATCGTCGCCGTCCGGCGCGGTCAGGCTGAAGCCTGATCCACAGGAAGAACGAGAGGGCTGACGTCCGAATCCGGCCGGTTCGCGCGTCGGCGGGAAGGTAAGCTGGCCGCACTCAATCGTGGAGCTGCGCCGTGATCGATCGATTTCCTGCCTCCGGTCTGCCCGCGGACCTGCGGATCGCCTTCGATCCCGTGACCGCTGACACGACGAATGTCGTGAACGTCGACTGGATCGAGTCGCCGGTCGGTCCCTTGCTCGCCGGTGCGACGCGCGATGCGCTGGTGCTGCTCGAGTTCTCGGAACGCGCGATCCTCGAAGAACAGCTCGAGACGGTGCGGCGGCGCTTCGACGCCACGATCGTGCCGGGTCGCAATCGCTGGCTCGATGCGTTGCGCACGCAGCTGGGCGAATACTTTGCGGGACGGCGTCGCGACTTCGACCTGCCGCTCGCCTACCCGGGCACGGCGTTCCAGGAAAAAGTCTGGTCGGCGCTGCTGCGGATTCCTTACGGCGAAACCCGTTCGTACATCGATCTTGCCTGCGCCATCGGCGATGCGAAGGCGTCGCGCGCCGTCGGCACGGCGAACGGCATGAACCGCATCGCCATCGTGATTCCGTGTCATCGGGTGATCAACGCCAACGGTGAACTCGGCGGCTATGGCGGAGGATTGTGGCGCAAGCGGATCCTGCTCGATCTGGAGCGCGGACAGGGTCAGTTGACGATGGGCTGATCCGGAACTTGAGAGGATTGTCCGTGGCCCAACTGAAACGTAGCATCGCCGCAGTTTCGGGAGAGGGTTCATGTTCAGCCGATATTCATCTGCAGGATTTCTGGGCGGCTTGCTCGCCGCCTTGCTGCTCGCCGGTTGCGCCAGCACGGGTACGGCGCCGCCGACACGGATCGACTACGACCGGAAGGCCGATTTCTCCGTCTACCGGACGTACGGATTTCCCAAGGAGACAGGGACGGACCGCGGCGGCTACTCCACGCTGGTCACGACGTACTTCAAGAACTCGATCTCCACGGCGATGGAAGCGCGCGGCTACAAGTACAGCGAAGCGCATCCGGACCTGCTGGTGAACTTCTACATGAACACCAGGGATCGCACCGAGACGCGACCCACGCCGATGGTGGGCTACGGCTACTACGGCTATCGCTATGGCCTGTACAACGCCTGGCCGATGTACGACGAGGACCGCACCGTGACTTACAAGGTCGGCACGATCAATGTCGACATCGTCGACGCGGAAAAGAAGCAGCTGATCTGGAAAGGCGTATCGGAGGGCCGCATGTCGGATGAAGCCATGGCCAATCCGAAGGTGACGGTGAATGCGGTGGTCACCGAGATGATGCGGCAGTATCCGGGCCGGCCGAATATGTGACGAAGAAGTTCTTCCCTGTGGGGCCGGCCTCTAGCCGCTCAACAGCTCGTCCATTTCCTCCGCCGTCAGCTCGATCTCGATCAGATCGTAGTCGTCCGTCATCGACGCAGCGGCAACCTGTTTCCGCTGTGGGGTGGATTGCATGGAAAGGTCGGAGTCGTGCAGTCCCGCCAGGTCCTGATCGCTCAGCTCAATCGAGAACACCTTGGTGCATTGCATGGGAGAGACTCCGTCATCAGCGTCGACGGCCGCCATGCTGCCAGAGAGCGCGCGGCGATTCGTGCACCAGTTCACATGAGGGCTGTCATCCTTCTGCCGAATGATTTGGCGGTTTTCCCCCAATCGGCCGCCTGCGAGTATCACGCGTCGCATTGTGCTCCCGGAGTTACCTTAATGCTGCCTGGAAGATACCTCCCAGGCACGGAACCGGCGTCGCCATCCGATCATTGACGCTGACTGGCCTCAGCGCGACAGAGAAGAATTCATGCCCGAGCCTCACGCAATCGCGGCGATGGTCCTCACGGTCGTCGCGCTGTATTTCTTTTCGCGCGATTCGATTCCCATCGAGACATCGAGCCTGCTGATCATCACGCTGCTGACGCTGGGCTTCAGTCTCTTTCCATACCGGAGCGAGCAGGGCGAATTCGATCCGTTGCGGTTCTTTGCCGGCTTCGGCAATGAGGCGCTGATCGCGATCTGCGCACTGATGATGGCGAGTCAGGGATTGCTGGCCACCGGTGCGCTCGCGCCGGTCGGGCGGCTGATCGCCAGGGCATGGAACTGGAGCCCGGCGCTGGCGATGGCGCTGATGCTCATCGTCACGGGCGTCATCAGCGCCTTCATGAACAACACGCCGCAGGTCGTGCTGATGATTCCGATCCTGACGGCGGTGGCGTTGCGCGCGGGCACTTCGCCTTCCAAGCTGCTCATGCCGATGACGTTCGCCTCGCAGGTGGGCGGCATGGGAACGCCGATCGGGACCTCGCTCAACCTGCTCGTCATCGGTACGGCGGCGAGTCTGGGTGTCGAGCGCTTCCACATGTTCGATTTCATCGCACCCGCCTCGCTCGCGGCGATCGTGGCGTTTTTCTATCTCTGGCTGGTCGCGCCGCGTCTGCTGCCCGACAACAAGCCGGTGCTCGGCGATGCCGCGCCACGCCTGTTCGATGCGCGACTGCACCTGTCGCCGCAGAGTGCCGCGGTCGGCAGGACCATGGCGCAGGTACGCAAGATGCTGGACGGCGAGCTGACGGTGCAGACGATCCTGCGCGAGCAGGGCCTGTCGATCGTGCCATTGCCGGATGTGACGCTGCGTGCCGGCGACCAGCTCAGCGTGCGCGATACCAGCGAGCGTCTGCGCGAGGCGGCGCGATTGCTCGGCGCCACGCTGTATTCGGGTGATGCGCCGGTCGATGTCGAGCATCCGCTGACGGCACCGGATCAGCAGACGGCCGAACTCGTGCTGACGCCGACCTCGGCGCTGCGCGACCGTTCGCTCAATCAGGTCAATTTCGACTGGAAATACCAGCTCGCGCCGCTGGCGGTGCATCGATCTGGCGCCGATGCCGTCGCCTCGAGTACGTCCAATCTTCGCGACATGCGGCTGAGCGTGGGCGATGTGCTGCTCGTCCAGGGACCCGCGGAACAGATCGCCGCACTCAAGGCCCGCAACGAACTGCTGGTACTCGATGCCACCAGCGACGTGCCGCTGACGGCGAAGGCGCCGCTGGCGCTGCTCATCATGGCGGGCATCGTCGTCGTGGCCTCGCTGCGCATCGCACCGGTGGCGATCGCTGCGATCTGCGGCGTGCTGCTGATGGTGTTCACGGGTTGTCTGAAGTGGCGCGATGCGACCCGAGCGCTGGATTCTTCGATGATCCTGCTGACTGTCGCGAGTCTCGGATTGAGCCTGGCGCTGGTGGTGACGGGTGGTGCCGAGTTCATCGCCAAGCTGCTGGTCCTCGCCAGCGGTAGTCTGCCGCCGGCGGGTCTCCTAAGCGCGACGATTCTGCTGATGGCCGTGCTCAGCAACATCATTTCCAACAGTGCCGCCGCCGTGATCGGCACGCCCATTGCGATTGCCGCCGCGCGTCAGCTCGGTCTGCCGCCCGAGCCGTTCGTGCTGGCCGTCCTGTTCGGTGCCAACATGGGGTATGCGACGCCCATGGCCGACAATTGCAATCTGCTCGTCTACAGCGCGGGCAACTATCGGTTCAAGGACTTCCTGCGCGTAGGCGTGCCGCTTACCATCCTGATGTGGCTGACGCTGAGCTGGCTGCTGCCCCGCTTCTATCCGCTGCAATGAAGGGCGCCGGCGTTCGCCGCGAACAACGACACGCAACGCGGAATCCGATGCATGCAAGCACGCAGAGCGACCCTGTCGAATGCCGAGGCACGACGAATTGCGATAGCGGCGCAGCAGTTCGGTACGTCGGCGAATCTGCGTACGATTCGTGATGTCGGCAATCTCGCGCGCCGGCTCGGCGCCGTGCAGATCGATTCCGTCAACGTTCTCGTGCGATCGCACTACCTGCCGTTGTTCTCGCGTACCGGGATGTATGCGCGCGATCTGCTCGATCGCACGGCCTACGACGCGCGTCGCCGCCAGCTGTTCGAATACTGGGGGCACGAAGCGTCGCTGTTGCCGATCGAGATGTATCCGCTGTTTCGCTGGCGCATGGAACGCGCGCTGCGCGGCGAAGGCACGTGGGGGCGTCTCAGGCGCTATGCGACCGAGCATCAGGATCTGGTGCAAGCTGCGCTGAAGCAGATCCGTGAGCAGGGTGCGCTCGGCGCGAGCGAACTCGAAGCCGCGGGCAAATCGAGCGGCGGCTGGTGGGGCTGGAGCCAGGGCAAGGAAATCCTCGAATGGCTGTTCTGGACCGGTCAGGTGACGACGGCCGCGCGCCGCAACTTCGAGCGTCTCTACGATCTCACTGAACGGGTGCTGCCGGCGGCGGTGGCTGCTGCGGCCGTGCCGCCCAAGGACGAAGCGCAACGCTCGCTGATGACGACGGCAGCCAGAGCGCTGGGTGTTGCGACCTTGCGCGACCTGCGCGACTACTTCCGCCTGCCGACGGCCGATGCCGGAGAACGTCTGCTCGAACTGGTGGAGGCCGGCGTGCTGTTACCGACCCAGGTCGACGGCTGGAAGCAGCAGGCCTACCTGCATCACGAGGCGCGCCTGCCCCGCAAGATCGAGGCAACAGCTTTGCTGTCGCCCTTCGATTCGCTGATCTGGGAGCGCCAGCGCACGGAACGCCTGTTCGATTTCGTCTACCGCCTGGAAATCTACACGCCGGCGCACAAACGCCAGCATGGTTACTACGTGCTGCCGTTCCTGATGAACGACCGGCTGGTGGCAAGAGTGGATCTGAAATCGGATCGGGCGCGCAGCCGGTTGCAGGTGAAAGGTGGGAGCGCGGAAGCCGGAGTGAATGTGCGGAAGATCGTTGCGCCGCTGGCACGGGAACTGCGTTCGCTGGCGGACTGGCTGGATCTGGAAGACGTGGAAGTCACCTCGCGCCGCGGCGAGCTGCTGAAACTGCTGAAGACCGGAATCTCAGCCTGAATTGCGTCCGCCCCGGCAGGCCCAGCCGAACGTACAGGTCGCGATGAACAGCAGTATGTAGAACACGAAGCTCATGATCGGCTCTCCGGTGCGCTCCTTTGCTGATAGGACGCGGCGCGCGTGGCGTGAGTTCCATGCAGGTCAGGCTTGTAGGTCAGGCTTGTAGGTCAGGCTTGTAGGTCAGGCTTGTAGGTCAGGCTTTAGCCTGACTCCTCAGAAGGCCGGCTGAAGCCGGCCCCACAGGAAGATAAGGAAGAAAGAAAAAGGCCGGGCATTGCCCGGCCTTTTTCCTCAACTACCTGCGATTCGCTTCCTCAATCATCCACCAGGAAGCTGCGCAGCTGTTCGCTGCGGCTCGGATGACGCAGCTTGCGCAGCGCCTTGGCTTCGATCTGGCGAATGCGCTCGCGCGTGACGTCGAACTGCTTGCCGACTTCTTCGAGCGTGTGATCGGTGTTCATGTCGATGCCGAAGCGCATGCGTAGCACCTTCGCTTCGCGCGGCGTGAGGCCGGCGAGCACCGAGTGCGTCGTTTCGCGCAGCGATTCCATCGTGGCCGAGTCGATCGGCGAGTCCACCGACGTGTCCTCGATGAAATCGCCGAGATGCGAATCCTCGTCGTCGCCGATCGGGGTTTCCATCGAGATCGGTTCCTTCGCGATCTTGAGCACGCGACGGACCTTGTCTTCCGGCATTTCCATGCGCACGGCGAGTTCTTCGGGCGTCGGCTCGCGACCCATCTCCTGCAGCATCTGGCGGGAAATGCGGTTGAGCTTGTTGATCGTCTCGATCATGTGCACCGGAATGCGGATGGTGCGGGCCTGGTCGGCGATCGAACGCGTGATCGCCTGGCGGATCCACCAGGTCGCGTAGGTCGAGAACTTGTAGCCGCGGCGGTATTCGAACTTGTCGACGGCCTTCATCAGGCCGATGTTGCCTTCCTGGATCA
>NZ_DAINNK010000091.1:0-17351 GCF_036735925.1 Povalibacter sp. | reverse complement strand
AGCAATAATTCCGATCTGCGCTTGCGTCAAGCTGTGCATATGCGGACGCGGCCGGTACGAATGCCGATCGGCACTCACGCGGACATGTGTGTCGACAGACGTGTTCTTCCTCGCCCTCGGAGCCGGTGGCATAGTGGCGTCAACGGACCGCGCGGAGATGCGGATGACAACGTCTCATCGCAAATCCAGGTTGCGATGAGCATCACGGCGACGCTTTCGGTCCGCACGGTTCAATGACAGCGATTGCACGACTGCCGCCAACCATCAAGGGAGTTGATCTCGGGATGACGACACGTACGTTCGAGTTCTCGGAAGGCACCTCCAACAAGTTCTGGACCATCACACTTGGTGGCTGCACTCACACAGTGAGCTATGGACGGATCGGCACGGCGGGTCAGGCACTGACGGCCGAGTTCGCGTCCGAGGCCGAGGCGCAGAAGTCGCATGACAAACTCGTCGCCGAAAAGCTGAAGAAGGGCTATGTCGAGAAGAACGGCGACAGTTGCGTGCCCGTCACGCCATCCGCTTCCAGCACCGGACATGCCGTCCGCCAGAACATCGACCTGGATCTCTGGGCATTCAGCTACGTACCGTCACGGCGCGCCGCACCGGCACCGCAGGCTCCGGCACGGGCCTTCGACCTGCAGGACTGCCTGACACGTCTGCGGACCAAAGTGCGCGTGCAGCGATACGGCTGGGACTGGGATTACTCGCGCGCCATCCCCGACCGTGCGCTGGCGCCCGAGGAAGCCGAGCTCTGGCTCACGGCCATGACGATCGAACGACCCCACGGTACGCAGTCCCAGGCGCTCGCCGACATGCTGGAGACACGAGCCTATCGAGGAACGCTGCCCGAACCTTTAAATCTCGATGGCCGCTACGTCACCGCGCATGCGGTGCAGTGTCTCGCCGCTCTCGTATCCTCGAGCGAACTGTGCGAGCTGCTGCTGGACCCCAGCACCGGCGCCAGCCCGCAGACATGGCGCAGCAACGTTCCCGTGCTACGCGCCGGCTTCCGCAGATTCGTGCTGCCCTATCTGGACGACACGGCCATCGGCCAATGGCGCAACGCCACGAAAGCCGCCTGGAAAGCTGTGGGCGCCTGGCCCACCGCAAATCTCCACGTACTGCCAGCGCCGGCCTTTTATTTCGGCGCAATGCTGGGGCTGCACGAAGAAGTTCACGCAGTCGTGGAGCAGTGGCCGGACGATCTCTACGTCGGTCCCACGGGGGATCACACGGAACGCCAGCGTCCGCAGGAATTCGTCTGGGGAGTCGGCTCTGCCGATCAGGTCGCGCATCAGTTCCGGCGCCTGAGGCTGCCAATCAATACGCCCGCCGACCTCCAGACCTTTCTCGCGATCACGGACGTCGTTGCGCTCGACATCGTCGCGAACACCATCGCCGCGCGCAGCAACAAGGATCAGGCAGAGGAGCTGATGGAGTCGTTCGCGCGTATCCATACGCCGGAAGCCGCACCCCATGCACTCGATCTCGCGTTGAATTCCAAGGCGCCTAAGACGGCACGCGCATGGCTCGATAATCACCTGGACGAAGCCATCGTCGGACTCATGCCAGTCGCTGCCGGCAAGGGCAAGCTCGCCGACGCCGCCACCGAGTTCCTGAACAGCATGAAACGACGCGGACAGACGGATCGCATCACGACTCATCTCGGTGCTGTCGCACCAGACGTCGCGGAGTACATGCGTGTCAACGTACTCGACATCATCGAGGAACATTTACCGGTTCTGTCGCGTGAGGCCACTCCAGCCTGGTGGACCGAAGCACTCGCACAGGCGCCGGTCAAGAAATCGAAACCCGCACCCTGGACCAGCGACTTGCCCGCGATCACGCTGGGCGAACATGCGCTCGGACCGGATCACGTCGCCGAACTGCTGAGTGCGCTGCAGGCGAGCACCGTCGACCAGCCGCATCCGCTGCTGCGCCCATTGCGTGAACACGGCTCGCCCGAGCGGCTCGATGCGTTCGGCTGGAAGCTGTGCGAAAGCTGGCTCGCCGACGGCGCGCCCTCGAAGGACAAGTGGGCCTTCATCGCCGCAGGATTCCTCGGCGGCGACCGCACGGCGCTCAGGCTCGCGCCGCTGGTGCGCGAGTGGCCCGGCGAATCGCAGCACCCGCGCGCGGTGCTCGGCCTGGAAGTGCTGCGCAACATCGGCACCGACACGGCGCTGATGCAGATCAACGGCATCGCACAGAAAGTGAAATTCAAGGGACTCAAGGAGCGTGCCGTGCAATGCATGGACGCGATCGCTGCCGGCCGCAACATGACGCGCGCCCAGCTGGAAGACCGGATCGTGCCGGACTGCGGACTCGATGCGCGCGGCGAGCGTCAGTTCGATTTCGGACCGCGGCAGTTCCGGTTCGTGCTCGGACCGGAACTCAAGGCCATGATCAGGTACCCCGACGGCGTCACCAGGACGGACCTGCCGAAACCTAGCGCGAAAGACGACGCCGCGAAAGCGACGTCGGCGGTGGCCGAATGGAAACCGCTCAAGAAACAGATCGCGGACGTCGCCAGGATCCAGGCGGTGCGACTGGAGCAGGCCATGGTCACGGGACGGCGCTGGAGCGGCAACGAGTTCGATCAACTCATCGTCCGCCATCCGCTGATGGTGCATCTCGCCCGGCTGCTGGTGTGGGCGACGTACGGGCCTTCCGATTCGATCACTGCGACGTTCCGCGTCACCGAAGATCAGACGCTCGCCGATGCCTCGGACGAGCCGTTCGCACTGCCGCCCGACGCCAGCGTGGGCGTGCTGCATCCACTGCATCTCACCGGTCAGCAGGGCATGCTCGAACGGTGGGGCCAGATCATCGGCGACTACGAGATCGTGCCGCCGTTCGCACAGCTCGGCCGGCCGGCTTACCGGCTCACGGCGGAACAGATGGAGCGCAAGGAGATCACGCACTTCGAAGCGCGCGGCAAGCTGCCGGCACAGACGCTCGTCTTCGGTCTCGAAAAGCTCGGCTGGCAGCGCGGCGTGCCCGCGGATGCAGGCTGGGTCGGCGAACACTCGAAGCAGTTCTACGGCGCGAACCTCACGGCCGTAATCGACTACGAGGAAGGCTTTTCGGTGGGCTACTGGGAAGGCGCCGGCGAACAGACGATCAAGCGGGTCTTCTTCGTTCCCGGTCTCTACACCCCGCAGATGTATCCCGAACACAAGAACGCCGTGCGCCTCGCCGACGTGAACCCGATCGCGCTCAGCGAAGCGCTCGGCGATTGCGAACTGCTGCTGGCGAAAGCGAAGTAGTCGCGCGATGCCCGCATCAGCCTGGCCCGCCGAGGCGATCGTGTCCGCGCTGCATCGGCGCGATGGCACGCCGCTTCCTGCCGCCGACGTCGCGGCGCTGCTGCATCTGCTGCGCAACGGTCTGCCCGAATCCGCACGCCCGACGGCGCTCGATATGCAGCCCGTCCAGCCATGGCGCCGCAGTGCGTTGCCGCAGTCCGTGCGAACCGTGCTCGATGCGTTTCGCGAACGCTGCGGCGAGCAGGCACTCGACACCTGGATGGCCGCGCTCGTGCGCAGCTGGCTGCATGACATCGGCACGGGCACTGCACGCAAGATGCGCTGGGTCGTCCCCGGCGCAGCCGTGCTCGGCGGCGACGCCTGCGCCGCGCTCATCGGCCCGCATCTGCGCAGCGACAACTACCACCTGCGTTGCACGGGCGAAGTGGGCGTCTCGGCCCTGTTGGAAATCGGTACGCGAACTGCGCTGCTGGAACTTGCCCGCCTCGGCCGGAAGCTCCCCGGCAAACTTCGCGGCGAGGCAGCGCTGCGGACACTGCAGACCATCGCCGCCCGCGACGGACTCACACCGGAGCAGCTCGAAGATCGAATCCTTGCCGACGGCGGTCTCGACGCGGATGGCCGGCGCAGCTTCGACTATGGCCCCAGGCAGTTCGAGTTGACGCTCGACGAACACCTCACGCCGCTGCTGCGCGCCGCCGACGGTCGTCGTCTGACGAGCCTGCCGAAGCCGACTGCGAAGGATGACAGCGTCCGCGCTGCACAGGCGCGCGCCGAATGGAGAGTCGCAAAGGCGCAGATCACCCAGACATCGCGATGGCTCGCGGCGCGATTCGAGCGCGCAATGATTTCCGGCGAAACCTGGCCGGTCGGCGAATTCGACGCATACTTCCGCCGGCATCCGCTCGCCAGGCACGCGGTACGGCGCGTGTTGTGGATGAGCACGGGATCCGACGCAGGCAATGTGTGCTTCCGCGTCGCCGAAGACGATACGCTCGCCGACATGCACGATGCGCCGATCGAACTGCCGGGCGGCATGCATGGCATCCATCCCGTGCATCCCCTGGATCTGGCGTCCGATCGACTCGATGCATGGCGGCGTCTGCTCGCGGAGTACCGGATCGTCAGTCCCTTCCAGCAACTCGACCGGCCAGTGTTTCGTCCGCAACCGGCTCAGCTCGCGCAATGCAGCGTGACGTCATTCGCTCATGAGCGGTTCGAGGTGAAGGCGCTGGTGTTCCCGCTGGAGAATCGCGGCTGGCTGCGCGAGCGCCACCCGGACGACGGCATGCTGAAGCGTCACACCCGCGCCTTCGCGCGATGGAACGTGACCGCGTGCATCGAATACACACCAGGCGCATTCCTGGGGGATCTGCTCAACTCCGGCATCCAGACGCTGCGGTCTCTTTATTTCGTGGCGTCGGATACGCACGCTCATATGTCCCGCGCGCTGCTGCTGGGCAACGTGCCGCCGATCGTATTCAGCGAAACGCTGCGGGATCTTCACGCACTGCTTCCTGCCGACTGACCTCACCAACGCAATCACCATGGCCAAGTCCAGCATTTCCGCTTCTGCCCCCGACCGACTCCAGCGTCCGGCCGCCGAAATCCTTCATGCAGAGGAGCTTGCCCGCCTCGCGGCATCCGACAAGGACGCGCCGCGACCCGGTGGCTGGCGACTGACGCCGCGATCGGTGCTGCGCTTCATCCTCGGCGATCCGTCGCAGGACCTGCCGCCGAAGTTCGTCGGTACGCAGAGCTTCATCGAGCGCTGCATCGTCGCCCTCGCCACCAATCGCGGACTGATGCTGGTGGGCGAGCCCGGCACGGCCAAGAGTTATCTGAGCGAACTGCTCGCCGCCGCGATCAGCGGCGACTCGACCCTGATCATCCAGGGCAGCGCCGGCACCACGGAAGATGCGATCAAGTACTCCTGGAACTACGCGCTGCTGCTGGCGGAAGGTCCGACCGATCGGGCGCTCGTGCCCGCGCCGCTGTATCGCGGCATGCGCGACGGTCAGCTCGTGCGATTCGAGGAGATCACACGCTGCCCGCTCGAAATCCAGGACACGTTGCTGTCCATCCTGTCGGATCGGGTGATGGCGATTCCCGAGCGCGAAGATGCGGGACGCACGCTGTACGCCCAGCTCGGCTTCAACGTCATCGCCACGGCGAACACACGTGATCGCGGCGTCAACGAGATGAGCGCAGCGCTCAAGCGACGCCTGAACTTCGAAACGGTGCAACCGATCGCGAGTCTCGAAGACGAGATGACTCTGGTGCAGCGCGAATCCGCCCGCCTGCTGCAGCACGCCGGCATTCCGCTCACCGTGCCGGCGGACCTGACGGAGATCCTGCTCACGACCTTCCACGAACTGCGCACGGGCAAGACGGGCGATGAGGGCAAGGCGATGGAGCCGTTGAGCACGGTACTGAGCACGGCAGAAGCCGTCTCCGTGGCCTACGCCGCCGGCCTGCACGCGTACTTCTACGGCGGCGCACGCATCACGGCGGATCACCTCATGCAGAGCCTGCTCGGCTCGGCCATCAAGGACTCGCCCGAGGATCTGAAACGGCTGCAGCACTACTTCCATCACGTCGTGAAACCGCGCAAGCGCGGCCGCTGGCCGGAGTTCTACGACGCGAAGAAATACCTGCCGTGAACGGCGCGGCGCGCTCAACACGGCCCGCAGCGGCAGAGCTGCCGATGCTCGATGCGCGCCTGTGGTCGACCATCGAATCCGTCGTCTTCTTTCCGGTCCGGCATCACAGCCCGACCTGCGCGCGACTCGTCACGCAGCTGATCCGCGAGTTGCGCCCCGCCGCGGTGCTCATCGAGGGCCCGTCCGACTTCAATCCGCGCATCGCCGAACTGCTGCTCGACCACGAACCGCCGCTCGCGATCTACAGCTACTTTACGACGGCCGACGACGAACGCTGCGGCGCCTTCTATCCGTTCTCGGATTTCTCCCCGGAATGGACAGCGCTGCGAACGGCGCACGAAACCGGCGCGAGATTCGAGTTCATCGACCTGCCCTGGGCCAACGTCGCCCCGCTCGACCGCACGGCGAATCGCTACGCGGACGGCCGGCTCGGGCGAAGTTCATACACGTCCGACCTGTGCCGGCGGCTCGGCGTCGACGACTGGAATGCGCTGTGGGACACGCTGTTCGAAATCGATCCGGCACTCGACGTACCGACGTTCCTCCAACGGTGTCATTCGTTCTGCTTTCATGCGCGCGTTGCGGACGGCGGTGCGAGCGCCGCCGATCACGCGCGGGAGGCCCACATGCTGGCGCGGGTGCGTGCGGTCGCGAACGGCCTGGACGGCCAGGTGCTCGTCGTCACCGGCGGCTTCCACAGCTCAGCCCTCTTCGCGGGATGGCGCGGCATCGCGTTCGAGCCGGCTGCGACGGGGCTGACGACAGCCGGTGGCGACCCCGATGCCGCACCGATCGCAGAGCGGGGCCTCGCCCTGACGCCGTATTCCTATGAACGCCTCGATGAATTGACCGGCTACGACGCCGGATTGCCGCATCCCGGTTTCTATCACCGCGTATGGCTCGACCGGTGCGCTGACGGGTCCGGCGCAGGCTCCCATCGCACGCTGCTGGGTCAGGCCGCCTCGGCAATGCGGGCCCGCGGACAGATCGTCAGCACCGCAGATCTCATCGGCGTGGAATCGTTCGCGCAGGGACTCGCCACGCTGCGAGGTCACGCAACGGTGTGGCGAACCGACCTGGTCGACGCGCTGCTCGGCACCCTGGTGAAGGATGAACTCGCCACCGGCGGCCGGCACCCGTTTCTCGACGCACTGAATGCAGTGTTTCGCGGCGATGCGCGCGGACGCCTGGCACCGGGCACTCCGCTGCCGCCGCTGGTCGCCGACATCGCACGCACGCTCGCCGGATACGACCTGACCCCGGCGAGCCAGGAACGGACCATCGAGATCGACCTCGAAGATGCACGCGGTCGCCGCCGCTCGCAGATCCTGCATCGCGTGCGCATTCTCGATCTGCCCGGAGTCGCGCGCGTCGCCGGCACGGATTTCGTCGGCCGCGGCGATCTCGCGAAACTCTGGGAAACCTGGCGGCTGCGCTGGTCGCCCGAGTTCGATGCCGCCTGCATCCAGCGTGCACTCTACGGAGCGAGCCTGCTCGACGCCGCCGGCGCGCGCCTCGCCGAAGCGGCCGCCCGTATCGAACGCGATGCCGACGCGGCGGCGCGGCTGCTGCTCGATGCCTCACTGGCCGGATGGTCGCAGGGGTTCGCGCTGCTGCACGACCGCGTCGTGACGCTGGTACGCGCGGACGCCTCGTTTCCCGGCGTCGCACGCGCACTCCAGCATCTTTACTACCTGCATCGCTACGACGAATTCGTCACGGGCGCCGCACAGGCCGAAGTCGCGGCGCTGCTGACGGAATGCTATGTCCGCGCGACGTGGCTGCTCGAATCGCAGACCGGCGCCGCCGACCATGCCACCGTGAAAGGACTGCGTGCACTGCTGCATGCCGTGCTGACCGCGGGAGATGCGCTCGCCTGGGACCGCACCGAACTGCTGGCCGTCCTGCAGCGCATCGCCAACGCCGCCGAAACGCCGCCCCTGCTGCGCGGTGCGACGGCGGGCGCGCTCTGGTCGCTCGGCATGGGCGATCTGCACGACGTGCTCGCGCGCCTGCCGGTTGCGCCCGAGGCGCTCGGCGATTTTCTGCAGGGCGTCTTCGCGCTGGCTGGCGCGCGAGGAGTCACAACGGCACAGCGAACTGCTGCTGGGTATCGATCGAGTGCTGCTCCAGTTCGACGAGGATCAGTTTCTCGCAGCGCTGCCGTCGCTGCGGCTCGCGTTCACGTACTTCACGCCGCGCGAGAAGGATCATCTTGCCCGCGCGCTGCTCGCCGCAGTCGGACAGCACGACACGGCGCCGCTGCCCGCACTCGCCGTGAGCGCCGAAGAGGCCGCCCGGGCGCTCGCCTTCGAGGCCCGCCTGTTTCGCGAACTCGATCGGCACGGACTGCGCGGCGGACGCGGAGTGCACGGCCCATGAACGATCCCCTGCGCCGCAAGACCCGCTGGCGACTGGTGCTGGGCGCGGGCTCGGAGTCCTGTCTGGGCAGCCTGTCCGGGCAGGCCGCGGCACGCGACGAAGCGCTTGCCTATCTCTACGACCGTGAATACGGCGATGGTCGCAACGTGCGCCCGGGCGGACCCGGCAGCCTGGACGAATCGCAGCTCACGGTGCCCGAATGGATCAACGACGTGCACGAGCTGTTCCCCCGGCGCACGATCGAACGCATCGAGAAGGATGCGCTGGAACGCTACCAGCTCCAGGAAATGGTCACGAATCCGGACCTGCTCGCCCGCGCGCAACCCAGCCAGACACTGCTCAAGGCGGTGCTGCACACCAGGCACCTGATGAACGCCCAGGTGCTGGCGCTGGCGCGCCAGCTCGTGAGGCGCGTCGTCGAGCAGCTCATGGAGAAACTCGCCCGCGAAGTGCGCCAGCCGTTTTACGGCGCGCTCGACCGGCGACGCCGCTCCCTGCTGAAGGTGGCGAAGAATTTCGATGCGCGCACGACCCTGCGACGCAACCTGAAGAACTGGCAGCCGCAGGAGCGTCGTCTCGTCATCGACGCGCCGTATTTCCATTCGCGCGTGCGCCGGCAGACGGATCGCTGGCAGCTCATCCTGCTGGTCGACGAATCCGGCAGCATGATGGACAGCGTCATCCATGCAGCCGTGACTGCGGCGTGTTTCTGGCATCTGCGCGCACTGAAGACGCACCTGGTGCTGTTCGATACCGCCATCGTGGACGTGACCGCCGATTGCACCGATCCGGTGGAGACCCTGATGAAAGTGCAGCTCGGCGGCGGCACCGACATCGGACAGGCGCTCGCGTACGCGCATTCGCTGATCGAGAACCCGCGCCGCACCATCGTCGTGCTGATCTCCGATTTCTTCGAGGGCGCGCCCGTCGACCGGCTGTTCGGCGTCGCACGCCGCCTCATCGCCGACGGCGCTACGCTGCTGGGACTCGCGGCGCTCGACGCCGCAGCGCATCCCCACTACGACGAGAACGTCGCACGCCAGCTCGTGAACCTCGGCGCACACGTCGGCGCGATGACACCCGGCGAACTCGCCGAATGGGTCGCGAGGAAAGTGGGCTGATGCGCGCCGACCTGCTGGCATTGACGCCCGACGACCTGACCTCGTTCAGCAACCGCGGCCTGACGCGCCGCGCCGAGCACGAAGCAAGCGCGGGAACGTTGACCTGCTCGATCACGGAAGACGCCGACGGCACGGTCATCGTTCGCTGGTCCGACGAAGTCGAATGCCGGCTGCCCGCGGCTGTGCACCTGACGGAAAGCCGCTGCACATGTCCGGCGACGACGCTGTGTCGGCACATTCTGCGATCGATCTTCGCCTACCAGATCCAGTACGCCGCGCGGCCTGACGACGTGGTCGCGACCCGCGAGACACCGCCAGCGACCGGCTGGAATCCGGCGACCATCACCGACGAACAGCTCGCCGCCTGTTATCCGCCTGCGCAGTTCCAGCGCTGGCAACGCGAGTTTGCGGCCGGTCATGTCATCCAGCTGTGGACAGGCACGAAGCCGCGCGCGCTCATTCACACGCTCGGCTGCACGGTGAATTTCCTGGTGCCGCACGATCTGCGCTACGCGGCCTGCGATTGCGCCGCCGAGGCGGTGTGCGGCCACGTCGCACTCGCGGTCTGGGCATTCCGCCGTCTCGATGCCGATGCCGCCACCGGCCTGATCTCGACAATCGCCGCCGCGCCACTGCCGCCGACCGGGCTGCTGGACGAGATCGAACGCGATCTGGTCGCTCTCGCCGGCACGGGGCTCGCGCGCACCGCGCCGCTGCAGGTGGACCGCTGGCGCCGACTCGCCGAACGGGCACGCACCCAGGATCTCGTATGGCCTGCCGAAGTACTGCACGAACTCGCCGAATCGCACGCCGCCTATCTGGCGCGCGATGCACGATTCGACCCTCGCGAATTCACCGCGCTGCTGGCGGAACTGATGCAGCGCCTGGATGCGATTCGAGCCGCACGCACGCCGGTGCCGCACCTGTTCGTGCGCGGCACGCAACGCGATCGGGAAACCGAATTCGGGTCCGCGCGGCTCATCGGCATCGGCTGTTCGGTACGCACGACGCGGTCGGGCACGGAGATCGCCGCGCATCTGCAGGACAGCGATTCCGGCACGATCACCGCGATCACGCGACGGTTTGCCCATGCGGCGGATCAGACAGGCGCACCGCCGAAGCCGTTCTTTGAACTCGCCCGCAACATCGCGCTCAAGGGAGCATCGTTCGCGGCCATCGGTCGCGGGCAACTGCTCATCAAGGGCGGCCGACGCACGCCCTCCGGTCGGTTGGTACCCGGCCGCGCAGCGGCGAGCGTCGCACCGCAGTCTTACGCATGGGAAACGTTGCGGGCTCCGCTGCGAACCTCCGGCTTCGCGCAGACACGCGAGCAACTGCGCGACGCCGCACCGGCTGCACTGGGGCCGCGACAGGCCGGCACGCGACTGACTGTGTGCCCTGTCGCCCAGGCCGACGGTGTCCGCTTCGATGTCACACGACAGGAAACGCTCGCGCTGCTGACCGATCCGCTCGGCGAGAAGGCAACGCTCCTGCATCCCTACGTCAGCCGCGCAGCCTCCGGCTCGGAAAACCTGTTCGACGCCCTGCGCGCGGCGCCTGGCAACGTGCGCTTCGTGTGTGGGCATGCCGAACTGCGCGGCGCAACGCTCGTCATCCAGCCGCTGAGCGTGATCTTCGACGACAACGGCCAGCGCTCCTGCATCCAGCCGTGGACGGACGAGCCGATGCCGGCCGCGACGGGAAGCGAACTGCGTGTCGCCGATGCAAATGCGGCCGCCTCGCTGGATCCATTGCACGACTATCTCGACGAACTGCTCGACTGTCTCGCCGAACGCTGGCTCACCGGGCCGGCACGATCCTCTACCCCCTGGTCACGACTGATGACACTCGGCACGTCGCTTGGCGTGACGCGACTGGCCGATCTTGCAGGCATCGATGAACCCGCACGGCTGCTCGAAGTCACCGTGGTGTCTGATTTCGCGTATCGGGAATTCACGCGACTGAGCGGCTGAGCCTGCAGGATCCGGCGCGCGAATCAACCGCCGGAATCCGGACTTCAGGAAAGTCGGGAGCGAAATCAGGCCGTCAAGCGGTCCCTGCCGGCCGTCATGACGGCGCTGATGCGCTCGACGAACTCGGCAGCATCGTCATGCTGACGGCCGTAATCGGCGGCATGCTGAAGCGCGACATCGATTCCGGCGGCCGCCTGGTCCAACAGGCGCTGTGCCGCCCTGCTGTTCTTTCCCGTCACCTGCCGGACGAATTTCAGCAGACGCGCCCGATCCGGGAATTCCTTGCTGCCCGACAACTCGAGTGCCAGCGTGTCCCTGGGCATGTACGGGAGCGTGGAGACAACGTCGTAGGCCGGCGCCAAGGTGACTTCGTCTTCCGGGTGCCGGTAGATCACGCTGAAATTCTTCATGTGCGCGTCGCCGTTTCCCACCGCGCAGCTGTAGGCAACCATGAGCGCGAACTGGTCCTTCGCCCGCCCAAGCACAGTCGGCGATACGTAGTCCGCCATTCGCCGTGCAATGCCCTCATACGAACCATCGTAGCGACCGTGCGAGCGCCGGCCGTCGAGCACGCAGAAGTCCTCAAGGCCCAGGTACGCGCCATCGGCCAGGAGATCGAAACGCTCGACGATGAGGAACTGCCGATTCTCGGAGAGTTGTACGCGGGGCGTGTCGATGCCGGCAGCCGCGGCGCCCTGCGTGCAAATGAATTCGTTGGCGGCGAGCTCCGGGTACTCCCTCGCATCGAACGACTTCACGATGTGAGTGGCACCTCGGTGCGTGATCTTCCCGGGCGTCGGGATCTCGCGAATGAGCACCTTCGGCTGCATTCCGGAGATACCCGAATACGTGGCGAAGCGCTCCAGCAGGTCCGCAAACAGATCTGCCCCGCCCTTGTACGTCAGGATCTCTGCAAGGTCCTGCACGGGTACGTTCTCATCGATGGAGTCCTGCAGTGAATATCGCAACCGGCCGATCTGCGAGGCACCGACGATCTGCAGCAGATCCAGGTCATCGAACTCCGGAATGGTCTTCGCAAATTGCAGTCGCAGGCGCTCTCCAAGCGCGCCCTCGGGCAGATTCATCTCGAACAGCGGCAGCAGGCCGGCCATCGAGTCGTACTGATCGGCCCGCACCGGCATCGTGAGCGACACGGCGTTTTCAGGCGGCGTTTCCGTCCGGTATCCGAAAAGAAACGAGTCCGCCGCAACGTCCGACCGCAC
Source organism: Povalibacter sp. (assembly GCF_036735925.1). NCBI lineage: Bacteria > Pseudomonadati > Pseudomonadota > Gammaproteobacteria > Steroidobacterales > Steroidobacteraceae > Povalibacter > Povalibacter sp. The sequence continues at coordinate 4,714 of NZ_DAINNK010000091.1, read as the reverse complement.
CAACGATCCGGCAGCCCGCCCGGCAGTGAACACATGGAGCGGCGGCTTCCTCACGGCCTTCGGCGCTCCGCCCGCAGGTCATCGATCGTCGGCCGGCCTTTGCGTGGGGCGATGGTGATCTCAAGCCCCACCCGTTCCAGGAGGGCGACCAGCTTGGCAAAGCCGATTTCCTCACACCGCCCGCCCTCGATGGCCGAAATGGTGGCGCGGCTCATCCCGAGCGGCTCCGCGAGCTGAGCTTGCGACAGTCCGGTTTTCTGCCTGGCCTGTTTGAACAGGGTTGCGAGATCGGCAAGTGATGTAATCACACTCATTAATGAATCTTATATGATGCATGTAACTTTATAAATCTAAATATGAATTACATATGATGCATATCGAGAATCGAGGCACGTTCTCGTGTGCGGTGTCCTTGACGGGCGTGGTTCTGACATTGATCTTTAAAGGACTCAAAATTTACTAATTTGGTCTCTTTAACGCCCATGCCAAAAAACAACACCGTCTTTCGCGCGCCCCCCGCAGAGGTCGAGAACGCACTCAAGCAACTGGGCACCCGGCTGCGGACCGCCCGCCTCGCCCGCAATCTGTCGATGGATCACGTGGCAGCCAAGCTCGGAGTAGGCCGCCGAGTCATAGCAACCGCGGAGGCCGGCAAGGCGGGGACCGCCGTGGGCGTCTATGTGGGCCTGCTATGGCTGTACGGTCTCGCAGCTCAGATCGACGACGTCGCCGATCCCGCGCGCGATGAGACCACGATGCGCGCGCTCGCCCAGCGCTCGAACGCCTATCCGACCAGCAAAGGGGCGCTCGACAATGACTTCTGAATGTTTTGTCTACCTCATGTTGCCTGGCGCAACCGACTTCGTGACAGCGGGTCGGTTCGTGCTGGCAGCCGATCGCAACGGATTGCCGTTCAGCCGTTTCGTCTATGGCCGCAGCTATCTGGCGCGCACCGACGCGGTGCCGCTCGATCCCATCGAATTGCCGCTCGGTGATCGCACGTTTGAAAACGTGCAACTGAAAGGCGTATTCGGCGCGCTGCGCGACGCGAGCCCGGACTACTGGGGCCGGCGCGTCATCGAAAAACATGCCGGCGTTGCCGCGCTGGGCGAACTCGACTACCTGCTGCAATCCCCGGACGATCGCGCAGGCGCCCTGGGCTTCGGTCTGAATGTCGAACCGCCGGCACCGAGACGCCAGTTCAACCGCACGATCGAACTGGCGCGGCTGCAAGAGCTGGCCGATGCCCTCCTGCGCGAGGAAATCGAACCAGACAACCGCGACCGGCTACAGGCGCAGGATCTGCTGTTGCTGGGCACGTCGATGGGCGGCGCCCGACCCAAGACCGTCGTCGAAGATGCGGGCGCGCTCTGGATCGCCAAGTTCAATCGCCAGGATGATCGCTGGAATCAGGCGCGCGTCGAACATGCAATGCTGCGTCTGGCACACGAATGCGGCCTGCGGGTCGCGCATTCGCGCGTCGTTCAAGTCGGCGAGTGCGACGTGCTGCTGGTGCGACGCTTTGATCGCGAGCGCAGCGACGCCGGCTATCTCCGCGCCCGGATGCTCTCCGCCCTGACCCTGCTGCGCACCGGCGATTCCCACCAGAATCGCGAGCGATGGTCGTATCTGATCCTCGCAGAGGAACTACGGCGCCTATGCGAGAACCCGAAGGCCGATGCGCGCGAACTCTTCATGCGCATGGTGTTCAACGCACTCATCTCCAACACCGACGATCACCCGCGCAATCATGCGGTCATCGCGCCCGGCACGTCGTGGCAGCTCTCTCCTGCATACGACCTGACCCCGATGCCCCACGTGGGCATCGAACGACGCGACCTCGCCATGACCGTCGGCGACCTCGGCCGACATGCAAGCGCGCAGAATCTGCGCTCGCAGTGCGCCCGCTTCCTGCTCACGCCAGAAGAAGCAATGAAGATCATCGACGGAATGGAAACCGCAGTCCGGTCTCGCTGGTACGAAGTCGCTCGCCGGGAAGGCGTCAGCGAACGCGACTGCGATAGTATTTCGCGGTCTTTCGTCTACGGCGGTTTCCGACTGGAAAATCCGGCCGTCGCGAAACCCTCCTGATCACGATTCCCGGAACCGCAGAAATTGTTGAATCCCAAGGACAAAAGCCCCGCCCCGGAGCTGCCCGATCCCTTCGCGGGGCATACGCCGGTAATGCAGCAGTACCTGCGCCTCAAGGCGCAGCACCCCGACACGCTGCTGTTCTACCGGATGGGCGATTTCTACGAGCTGTTCTTCGATGACGCGAAGCGGGCGGCGCGGCTGCTCGACATCACGCTGACGGCGCGGGGGCAGTCGGCGGGGCAGCCGATTCCGATGGCGGGGGTGCCGTATCACAGCGCGGAGTCCTATCTCGCGCGGCTCGTGCGCAAGGGCGAGTCGGTGGCGATCTGCGAGCAGATCGGCGATCCGGCGAAGTCGAAGGGTCCGGTGGAGCGGCAGGTGGTTCGTGTCGTCACGCCGGGCACGGTGACGGACGATGCATTCCTCGATGCGCGGCGCGACAACCTGCTGGCGGCGCTGTATCGCGAGCGCGATGGCTTCGGACTTGCGTGGCTCGAGCTGTCGAGCGGCCGGTTCAGCGTGCTCGAAGGAACGGGCGATGAAGCGCTGAGCAGCGAGATCGAGCGGCTGCGGCCCGCCGAACTGCTGCTGCCGGAACAGACGCCTGCCGCGGGTGTGCAATGTCACACACGCGAGCGGCCGATCTGGCACTTCGATCTGGAAACCTCGACGCGCACGCTGTGCGAACAGTTCGGTACACGCGATCTGTCGGGCTTCGGCTGCGATGGTTACGGCTTTGCGATCCGCGCCGCCGGCTGTCTGCTGCAGTACGTGCGTGATACCCAGAAAGCGGCGCTGCCGCATCTGCGCGGATTGCGCACGGAAGAACGCAGCGATGCCGTGCTGCTCGACGCCGCGACGCGTCGCAATCTCGAACTCGAAATCAGCCTGGCGGACCGGCCGGAATGCACCGTCGCCGCCGTGCTGGATCAGACGGCGACGGCGATGGGTGGGCGCGAGCTGCGGCGCTGGCTGCATCGGCCGCTGCGCGATCGGCGCACGGTCGAACTGCGATTGAGTGCGGTCGCAGCGCTGATCGATCAGGGCCTGTACTCGGCGCTGCACGATCTGCTGAATCATGTCGGCGACATCGAACGCGGCCTCGCACGCGTCGCACTGAAAAGCGCGCGACCGCGCGACCTGGCGCAGTTGCGCGATGCGCTGGCGAAACTGCCGGAACTGCAGCAACTGCTGGAGAAGGAAGAAGCGCCTTTGTTGCAGCAGTTGCGGCAGCAAGTCGGCACGTATCCCGACATTCACGCGCTGCTCGCCCGCGCCATTATTGAAAATCCACCGCCTATCCTGCGCGACGGCGGCGTGATTGCCGCCGGCTACGATGCCCAGCTTGACGAGCTGAAACTCATCAGCGAACACTCGGATCAATACCTGCTCGATCTCGAAACGCGCGAGCGCGAGCGCACCGGCATCCCCAGCCTGCGGCTCGGCTACAACCGCGTGCAGGGTTATTACATCGAGCTGAGCCGCAGTCTCGCGGACAAGGTGCCGCCGGACTATCACCGCCGTCAGACGGTGAAGAATGCCGAGCGCTACATCACGCCGGAGCTGAAGGAGTTCGAGGACAAGGTGCTCGGGGCGCGCGATCGGGCGCTGGCACGCGAAAAGCAGTTGTACGACGAACTGCTCGATCAGCTCATCGTGCGGCTGGCAGAACTGCAGAACACGGCCGCAGCGCTGGCCGCGCTCGATGTGCTGTCGAATTTCGCGGAGCGTGCGATGGCACTGCGCTATGCGCCGCCGACGCTCACCGACGAGCCGGTGATCGAAATTGCCGAAGGCCGCCACCCGGTGGTCGAGCGCTTCATCGATCAGCCGTTCGTTCCGAACGATCTGCAGTTCGGCGATGCACGCCGCATGCTGGTGATCACCGGCCCGAACATGGGCGGCAAGTCGACGTTCATGCGCCAGACGGCGCTGATCGTGATCCTGGCGCGCATCGGCAGCTATGTGCCGGCGACGGCGGCACGCATCGGCCCGGTCGATCGCGTGTTCACGCGCATCGGCGCGTCGGACGATCTCGCGGGCGGACGCTCGACCTTCATGCTGGAAATGACCGAGGCCGCCAACATCCTCAACAACGCCACCGAACACAGCCTGGTGCTGATGGACGAGATCGGCCGCGGCACCAGCACCTACGACGGCCTCTCTCTGGCGTGGGCCTGTGCGACGCACATCGCGAAGAACGTACGCGCGTTCACGCTGTTCGCGACGCATTACTTCGAGCTGACGTCGCTGGACAAGGAACTCGAAGGCTGCGCGAACGTGCATCTGGATGCGACGGAACACGGCGACAAGCTGATCTTCCTGCACACGGTGAAGGAAGGGCCGGCGAACCAGAGTTATGGATTGCAGGTGGCGGCGCTGGCGGGCGTGCCGTCGAAGGTGATCACGGCAGCGCGACGTTATCTGCAGGAACTGGAACGAAGATCGGCGGCGACGCAGGCAGCGACGCCGCAGCAGGAATTGCTGCTGGCGATGCCGGTGGAAATCGAGGAGCACGCGGCGGTGGCGGCACTGAGGGGTCTGGATCCGGATTCGCTGACGCCGCGGGCGGCGCTGGAGGCGCTGTATCGGCTGAGGGAGTTGGCGAAGTAATCTGGTC
>NZ_DAINNK010000090.1:13649-17608 GCF_036735925.1 Povalibacter sp. | reverse complement strand
CCGCGAGGCAGGCGCCGACCATGCCGCCGCCGATGATCAGCAGATCGAAATCGGGTTTCATCGCGACCTCAGACGCGCGCCGCGCGCCAGTCGCGGAATCCGGCCCGCGGCGCCGAGCGACAACTGGGACAGCGCGTCCTTCGCCGCAGGCATCAGATCGAATGCGAGCAGGCCGATGTTCCGCGCCAGCTTTGCGGCACCGAGCGGCTGGGTGAACAACCGCACCAGGCCATCGGTGAATCCGACGATCTTCCGGCTATCGGCGGTCCGCCATTCGCGATACCGCCCCAGCAGCAGGGCGTCACCGGCGTCGAACTTGCTCTGATCTCCGGCTGCTTCCAACGCATCCGCCAGGACTTCGGCGAGGCTCGCTGCGTCGCGCAGCCCGAGATTGAATCCTTGGCCTGCGATCGGATGCAGCGACTGCGCGGCATTGCCAACGACCGCGAGCCGCGGCGCCGCATGCTCATCAGCCCGCGTCAGCGACAGCGGATAGAGATGGCGGGCGCCGACCCGCGTGAATCGTCCGAGCCGGAAACCGAATGCCTGCTGCAGTCGATCGAGAAAGGCCGCGTCGTCGAGGTCGCGTACCTGTTCTGCGACTTCGGGGGCGAAGGTCCAGATCAGTCCGACACGACCCTCCGACACGGGCAGCAATGCCAGCGGCCCCTGCGGGGTGAAGCGTTCGTAAGCAACGTAGTCGTGGAAGCGTTGCGTAAAGACGTTGGTGACGAGCGCGTGCTGCTGATAGTCCCAGGTCGTCGCGCCGATGCCGGCCGATTTCCGGACCACCGATTTCGCGCCATCGGCCGCAATCACGAGCCTGGCCTGGATCGTGACCGAGGCATCGGCGCCGGTTTCGCAACGCAGTTCGCGGTAATCGTCTTTCAGTTCGGAGCTTACGACGCGCGCCGGCGCCAGCAGCGTGACCGCTTCCTCCTGCAATCGCTGCCAGAGTGCTGCCCCCATGTCCCGGTTGATGACGACGAAGCCGAGCGCCTGCAGGTGCTGCTCCTCGGCATCGATGCGCGCGAAGGCGAAGCGACCCTGATCCGAAATGTGGATGCGCTTGATCGGCGTGGCTTCACGTTCGAGCAGCGGCCAGACATCGAGCCCTTCGAAAATCCGGCGACTGCCGTTCGACAGTGCGGTGGTGCGATCGTCGAAGCTCGGCTGATCGACACTGCCGAACGGCTGCGACTCGATCAGCACGACCTTGAGCTTGAGATCGGCCAGGGCCAGCGCCAGGCTGGCGCCGACGAGGCCTCCGCCGGCGATGGCGACATCGACCTTCATGCGGCGTGCATCAGCTTTTCGATGTCGTCCGCTTCCTTGACCAGGCCCTCGGTCAGGACTTCGCAACCATTCGCAGTCACCACGACATCGTCCTCGATGCGAATGCCGATGTTCCACCAGCGCTTTGCGACCCCGGCCGTTCCGGCAGGAATGTAGATGCCGGGCTCGACGGTCATCGCCATCCCCGGCTCGAGTACACGCCACTGTTCACCGACCTTGTAGTCGCCGACGTCATGCACGTCCATGCCGAGCCAGTGGCCGGTGCGATGCATGTAAAACTTGCGATACGCACCATCGCGAATCAGGTTGGGCACCTTGCCCTTCAGCAATCCCAGCTTCACCAGGCCCTGCGTGATCGCCTTCACCGCGGCATCGTGGGGTTCGTTCCAGTGATTGCCCGGACGGGTCTTGGCGATCGCTGCACGCTGGGCCTCGAGCACGACCTCGTACAGCGCGCGCTGTTCCGGCGTGAAGCGTCCACCCACTGGAAATGTGCGCGTGATATCGGACGCGTACAGCTCGTATTCGCAGCCCGCATCGATCAGCAGCAGGTCGCCGTCCTTCAGTTCGTCGGAATTTTCGTGGTAGTGCAGGATGCAGCCGTTCGCGCCGCCGCCGACGATCGGGTGATAGGAGATGTCCGCGTTGCTGCGCCGGAACTCGTGCAGCAGTTCCGCCATCACTTCGTATTCCATGCGTCCGGGGCGGGTGAACTGCATGGCGCGTTTGTGCGCCGCGACGGCGATGCGGGCGGACTGGCGCATCGCCTCCAGCTCGGGACGAGCCTTGTAGAGGCGCATGTCGTGCAGCAGATGATCCAGCGCCACGAACTCCTGCGGCGGCAGGATGCCGGTGCGGGACTGCGACTTGAGTTGATTGACCCAGCCGATGACGCGCTGGTCGAAGTCCTGATGCAGACCCATCGTGTAGTAGACGCGGGAACAGTTCTCCATCAGGTGCGGCAGGATGTCGTCGATGTCGCCGATGGGAAACGCATCGTCGGCGCCGTAATCGCGGGTTGCACCTTCCGGTCCTGCTCGGCGTCCGTCCCAGGTTTCGCGGGTCGGATCGCGATCGCGAACGAACAGGACGTATTCGGCCTGCGGGCGACCGGGAATCAGCACGGCAACCGCTTCGGGTTCGCCGAATCCCGTCAGGTAGTAGAAATCGCTGTCGGGCCGGTAGTGATACAGCACGTCGTTGTTGCGCGGTCTTTCCGGCACGGCAGGCAGGATGGCGATGCCGCCCTTGCCGATCATCTTCATGAGCTGGCGGCGGCGGCGAACGAACTCGGTTTTACGCATGCGGTAGGAAATGACGGGTGGTGTCAGGCCGGCGCGGTCAGTGCAGGGATTCCGGGTCCTCATCGAGATCGTCGTCGGACTCTTCGACGGCGACGTCGGTATCGCTGCGCACCGCATCGAGTTCATCGTGGATGAGCTGCGTCGCGGCACGGATGTATTCGACCACTTCCGTATAGGCCTCTTCGTCTTCTTCGGCATTGCCGCTGGGATCGACCTCGGCGCGGCTGATGTTGGTGAAGTCGAGCAGGATTTCATCGATGCTCTTCGGCATGCGCTCGGGCTGCAACGGACGGGCCGTCCCGAGTCCGTATAGAAACCCCTGACACCATTGCGAAAGCGCAGACGTCCTCTGCTCCAGCGGCACGCCGTCATCGGGCAGGAATGGCTGGAAATCCATGTCGTCGCCACGCAGCGCCCGCACCGTATCCTGGTACAGAAGGCGCATCGTCTGCGCGACATCGTCGGCAACGCCCTCGCCTTCCTCGACCGGCACGAGTTCCTCGAGCCAGCGATCCAGCGAGTAGTCATCGCTGACACACAGCGCACCGCACAGGCATCCATGACCTTCGGCGACCGGCACGGTCGAGCCGGCGCTCTGCATGACGCTGACGATTTCGGGGAATGTCACCTGCAACATGGGGTTATGTTAGCACTGGTCCGCCCGCGCCCGTCGTTCGCCGAAGCACATGATGCATGCGATCGCGTGTTTGACCGTGTGTAGTTCGCCGCCCATAATCCAGGCCGTGAGCGAATCCAGACAAAACACCGTCGGTCATGAACTGGAACTCCTCGAGCACCGGCTCGGAGAACTCGTCACTGTGGTGGCGCAGCTCAGGGAAGAAAATCGGGCGCTGCGTCAGCGTCTCGATGGACTGACGACCGAACGCGCGACCCTGCTGCAGAAGAACGAGCAGGTGCGCACGCGCGTCGAAGCCATGATCGGCCGCCTGAAGGCAATGGAGCACGGCACATGAGCGATCGGACAGTGCGAGTCAGCGTCCGGATTCTCGAAAAGGAATACCAGGTCGCGTGCCTGCCCGAAGAGCGCTCGGAACTTCTCGACTCGGCCGAATATCTCAACCTCAAGATGCGCGAGATACGCGACGGCGGGAACATCATCGGCCTGGATCGCATCGCCGTCATGGCCGCACTGAACCTCACCAACGAACTGCTGCGCATGCGCAAGCAGGGCGATGGCGGCGGCAGCGAAGTCACTCCCCGGGTGCGACAGATGCGCGAACGGGTCGAAGCGACGCTCGCCAAAGGTCAGCAGCTCGATTTGTAACGGCCTGGAAATTCGATGAGGCGCCCTCAATCACGGGGAACCCCTCATTGTTACCAGCGATTCGTTGTTAGTAG
>NZ_DAINNK010000090.1:2408-13549 GCF_036735925.1 Povalibacter sp. | reverse complement strand
GGCGCCCTCAATCACGGGGAACCCCTCATTGTTACCAGCGATTCGTTGTTAGTAGATTCTCTATGGCGCCGCCTGCGGTGTTCGACACGGTGTCGGGTTACCTCTCGACCCTAACGTTGATACCCAGGGGTTCGGTCTCGCGTCAGCATTGAGCATGTCCGTCCTGTACGGGAAGCCTGAGTTGACGTGGCTGCGCCCCACCTATTGCTCCGTGTCGAGAGCAATGGCACCAACGGCACAGGCGGGTGGCGCCGCCCTTCCCTCCGGATGAACTCATCCGATTCCTACGGCACCGCGGGTTTCCCGAATCGGAAATCCGACCTCGACAGGGATCGCCTGCGCCGCGAGATGCGCCAGGAGATGCGCCAGCGTCGGCGCGCCTTGCCCGCGGCATCTCGTGCTGCGGCCGCAGCGAGTCTTGCCCGGGTGATCTCGCGTCACCGCATCCTGCGCCATGCCGCGCGCATCGCCGTCTACTTCGCTTATGGCGGCGAGATCGATCTCGCACCCACCATCGCACTGGCGCGCCAGCGAGGCAGTCGCCTCTGCCTGCCTGTCATCAGCAGCATCGCGAAGGGCTCGATGCATTTCGTGCCGTTCGAGACCGACACATCACTGCGCGGCAACCGTTTCGGTATTCACGAACCGCAATTGCATCGGGCGCGGGTGATTCCGGCCCACCGACTCGATGTCGTTCTCCTGCCGCTGGTCGCCGTCGACTCGCGCGGCTGGAGACTCGGCAGTGGCGCGGGCTTCTATGATCGGCACCTGAGCCACCTGCGCACCGACCGCCGTTGGCGACGACCCAGGCTGATCGGCGTTGCCTACGAATTCCAACGCGTGCCCATCATCGAACCCCAACCCTGGGATGTTCCGCTCGATGCGGTCGTCACCGAGCGCGGTTACTACCCGTTACGTCGTCCACCCATTCGAAACTCTGACCGAGAGACGCCATGAACTACTGGTTGATGAAATCCGAACCGGGCACTTTCAGCATCGATGACCTGGCCGCAGCGAAGAAAAGCACGACAGGATGGGACGGAGTTCGCAATTTCCAGGCGCGGAACTACCTGCGCGAGATGAAAAAGGGCGATCTGGCGTTCTTCTATCACTCGAGCTGCGACGTGCCGGGCGTTGCCGGCATCGTGAAGGTGGTGCGCGAAGGCTATCCCGACCCATCGGCCTTCGACGCGAAGGACGATCACTACGATCCCGACAGCAAGAAGGACAATCCGCGCTGGTACTCGGTCGATGTGCAGCTCGAACGCAAGTTCGATGAGGTCATCTCGCTCGAGGAACTGCGCAAGCACGAGAAGGGCAAACTGAAGAACATGATCGTGCTGAAGCGAGGCAATCGACTCTCGGTCACACCGGTGACGAAGTCGGAGTTCGAGTTCATCGCATCACTCGCATGAGCATCGCGTTGTGAACCCGAACAACAATTTCGCATACACCTCTTGCTTGCCATTTTCAATTTATGTATATACTGCGCCCGGACTAACTCGACATGGAGATTAATGACTATGGCAACTAAAGCTAAGAAATCAGCAAAGAAGAAGGGCGGCAAGAAGAAGGCTGCCAAGAAGAAGTAAGTTCTCTTCTTGTTGATGTAGATGAAGACTGTGCCCGCGAAAGCGGGCACAGTCGTTTCCGGGGCTGGAAAAACAGGCATTTCATGCGCACGCGCGCAGCGGGATCAACTCATGAACTCGGACCAGAAGAAGCAGCAGGCAGCCATCGCCGCCCTCGCCTACATCGAAGAGAACACCATCATCGGTGTCGGAACCGGCTCCACCGTGAATCATTTCATCGACGCATTGGCTGCGCGGAAGTTGCGCATTCAGGGTGCCGTATCGAGTTCGGAGGCCTCCACCGAGCGAATGAAGAAGCACGGCATCGAGGTCTTCGATCTCAATTCGGCGGGCGACCTGGACGTATATATCGACGGCGCCGATGAGTCGGACGGCCAGCTGCGGTTGATCAAGGGCGGCGGCGCGGCACTGACGCGGGAGAAGATCGTGGCGGCCGCATCACGCCGCTTCATCTGCATCGCCGACGATTCGAAGCTGGTGGAGGTGCTCGGCAAGTTCCCGCTGCCGGTCGAAGTGATTCCGATGGCACGTTCCTATGTGGCGCGACGCCTGCGTGCGCTGGGCGGACGACCGGTCTGGCGCGAGGGCGTCATCACCGACAACGGCAACCAGATTCTCGACGTGCATGACCTGCGGATCACCGATCCGGTCGCCCTCGAGGATGCGATCAATCAGATCGCAGGGGTGGTCACTGTGGGGTTGTTTGCCCGCCGGCCCGCGGATGTCCTCATCCTGGGGACGGATGCAGGACCGAAGACACTGCCCTGATCGATCAGCGCGATCGCAGCGCCCGGCGCAGTTCGCCGATCAGCCCTGGGCCGCGATAGATCAATCCCGAATAGATCTGCACGAGATCGGCTCCCGCCTTCAGCATGCCGATCGCATCGTCGCCCGATGCGATCCCGCCCACCCCGATGATCGCGAGTCGATCGCCGGCGACCGCTCGCAGCGTCGCGACTGCGTCGCGCGCCAGCTTCCGCAATGGCGCTCCGCTCAATCCGCCCGACTCGCCGGCCGTGGCACCTGCGTTAGCGGGTCGACTGAGAGTGGTGTTCGTCGCGATCACGCCATCGATCTGCAACTCGATCAGCAGCTGCGCAATGGCGGTCAGATCCGCCTCCGTCAGATCCGGCGAGACCTTCGCGAGCAAGGGCACGCTGCGGCCTGTGTGCGTTGCCACCTGCTGACGTTCCTCGACCAGTGCCGACAGAATCGGTCGCAGGTTGTCGACCTGTTGCAACTGACGCAGACCCTGCGTGTTGGGTGACGATACATTCACCGCCACGTAGTCCGCGTACCCGGCGAGCATGCGATAGCAGGCCACGTAGTCATCGACCGCCTGTTCGAGAGGTGTTGCCGCGTTCTTGCCGATGTTGATTCCGAGCACGCCCGGGTACCTGCGCTGCGCCAGGCGCGAGGCGACGACATCCATCCCTTCATTGGGAAAGCCCATGCGATTGATGAGCGCTCGCTGCCCGGGAAGGCGGAACAGGCGCGGCAACGGCTGACCGGCCTGAGCACGAGGCGTCACCGTGCCGACCTCGATGAATCCGAATCCGAGCGAACCGAGCGCGTCGATATGGCGGGCGTTCTTGTCGAATCCCGCGGCAAGGCCGACACGATTCGGAAAACGTAGCCCCATGAGAGAAACCGTCTCCCCTTCATCGCCCAGCGATGCGCCCGTCAGATGCAATCGATGGGCGAACTGCAACGATGACAGGGCGAGCGCGTGAGCACGCTCGGGCGGCAGCGTGAACAGAAGCGGACGGAGAATGGGATAGATACCAGAAGACATGATCAGGCTCGGCACCGACGACAGAAACGAAAAAGGCCCGGAAGACCGGGCCCTTTGCGTTTTGGCTGGGGGACTAGGATTCGAACCTAGGTTGACGGAGTCAGAGTCCGTAGTCCTACCGCTAGACGATCCCCCAATAGCTGGATCGCAACGATTAACGCTTGGAGAACTGCGTACCGCGGCGGGCCTTGCGGAAGCCGACCTTCTTGCGTTCGACTTCACGGGCGTCGCGGGTGACGTAGCCGGCATCGCGCAGCTGCTTGCGCAGGGTTTCGTCGTATTCCATCAGGGCGCGGGTCAGGCCGTGACGGATCGCGCCGGCCTGGCCGGTGGTGCCACCGCCCTTCACCGTGACCTTCACGTCGAACTTGTTTTCGAGCTGCACGACTTCGAGCGGCTGGCGCACGATCATGCGGGCGGTCTTGCGGCCGAAGAATTCGTCGAGCGGACGGTCGTTGACCGTGATGTTGCCCGAGCCCGCACGCAGGAAAACGCGGGCGGTGGAGGTCTTGCGACGGCCGGTGCCGTAATTCGTCGAAACTGCCATTGGATAATTGCCTGTTAGATCTCGAGCGCTTTCGGTTGCTGGGCGGTGTGCGGATGCTCGGCACCGGCAAACACGTGCAGCTTCTTGAACATCTTCCGGCCCAGCGGGTTCTTCGGCAGCATGCCCTTCACGGCGAATTCGATCGCACGTTCCGGATGCTTCTGCAGGAGCTTCTCGAGACTCGTGGTCTTGAGGCCGCCCATGTAGCCGGTGTGATGGTGATAGAACTTGTCGGTCAGCTTCTGGCCGGTGACACGCACCTTGCCCGCGTTGAGCACGATGATGTTGTCGCCCGTATCGACGTGCGGCGTGTAGGAAGCCTTGTGCTTGCCGCGCAGACGCATGGCCAGCTGCGATGCCAGACGGCCAAGGGTCTTGCCTGACGCGTCCACGACGTACCAGTCGCGGCGCACCGTCGCCTCGTTGGCGAATACGGTTCTCATTGAATTCTCCGGGAAATTCTCTGCCCAGGGGGCGAAAAGGCCGGCAAGTCTAATGGACGAGTCCCGGCATTGCAAACCGATCGGAACCCTGCATCGGAGCCGCCCCGAAGGCCTGCAGAGGTCGACATATATAATGTGGCCCATGCCCACCTCGCCCTCCTCCGGACCCGGTCACGACCGGGTACTTTCCCTGATCGACAGGCTGGTCGAACCCGCAGATCAGGCCCTGCGAACCCTGTTCCGGGTCCATCAGGCCGGCCGGCCCTATCCGGCCGACGGGATCGAGGAAACCGTCGACCAGCCTGCAAACCGGCGGAAGGTGGCCGGCCTGATGCGGGTGAATCATTCCGGCGAAGTGGCCGCGCAGGCCCTCTACCAGGGACAGGCCTTCGTTGCCCGCGACCCCGACCTGCGCGAGTCGCTGCTCGAGGCCGGTCGCGAGGAAGCGGACCATCTGGCGTGGTGCTCGCAGCGCGTCCGCGAGATGGGCGGTCGCACCAGCCTGTTCGATCCGCTCTGGTATGCCGGTTCGTTCGCCATCGGCGCACTCGCCGGCCTCGCCGGCGATCGAACGAGTCTCGGCTTCGTGGCAGAAACCGAGCGGCAGGTCGTCGAGCATCTCGAAGGTCATCTGCAGGAACTGCCCGATGACGATCGCCGCACGCGAGCCATCGTCAATCAGATGAGCGCGGATGAAGCGCGACATGGAGCCAATGCGATGCAGGCCGGCGGCGCCGCACTTCCTTCGCTGACCCGCGCGCTAATGAAAGCGACCGCGAAAGTCATGACGCGTACCGCGCGCTGGATCTGAACCATACGACTCCGGAGCCTTACCTGTTGTCGAAGCCACGGCGGCGCGAATCAGCGAATCCCTAGTCGCGCATAATCAGGAGCTTGCGGTAACACTGCATACTGTATTAAAAGGCCCGCAAGAGAATTCGCATTAACTTGTCCAGCTAATCACGACACCACGCAGGGGTGAGTATGGAAGAGGGCGCAAGGCCGTTGAGCGATATACCGGCCATCAACCGGTTCCTGAGTTACTGCCGCATCCGGACAGTGCCTTCGAAAACGGTTGTCATCCACGCGGGCGATCTGCCGGACGTTCTGTATTACATCGTCAGCGGCTCCGTCGAAGTGATGATCGAAGACGAGGAAGGCAACGAGATGGTGCTCGCCTACCTCAACAAGGGTCAGTTCTTCGGCGAAATGGGACTCTTCTACGAACAGCCCACGCGCAGCGCCTGGGTGCGTACTCGCCAGCAGTGCGAGCTCGCCGAAATGACGTATCCCCGCTTCCGCCAGCTCGCCGCCGAAAGCCCGGGCCTGGTGTTCGAACTCGCCACGCAGCTGGCCACCCGTCTCGATCGCACCAACCGCAAGCTCGGCGATCTGGCCTTCGTCGACGTTACCGGCCGCGTCGCCCACGCGATCATGGATCTGTGCGGCGAACCGGACGCGATGACGCATCCGGAAGGCATGCAGATCAAGGTCAGCCGACAGGAACTGTCGCGACTGGTCGGCTGCTCGCGCGAAATGGCCGGCCGCGTGCTGAAGGTGCTGGAAGACCAGGGCCTGCTGCGCGCCACGGGCAAGACCATCGTGGTCTACGGCGCCCGCCCGAAGATGAAGACCAAGCCGCCGCTCGCTGCTGCAGCCGCCACGGCTGGCCGCGGCCCGGTGGCAAACAATCGTCGTGCGGATGACGACGATGAAGATGATTTCGACGACGAGGACGACGAATAAGATTCGCCGCGATTCCTGCAGCCCGGGACCTTCTCGCGTCCCGGGCGCTGCCTTCAGGCAGCCTCCCCGCCCGCCTTCGCTATCTCCGCCCGCATCGCATCGATCGTCGCCTTGTAATCCCTGGCGCCGAAGATCGCCGAGCCCGCCACGAACGTATCCGCCCCGGCACTCGCGATCTCGCGAATGTTGTCGACCTTCACGCCACCATCGATCTGCAGCCGGATCTCCCGGCCGCTCGCCTTGATGCGCTCGCGCACCTGGCGCAGCTTCTGCAACGCCGACGGGATGAACTTCTGGCCGCCGAAGCCGGGGTTCACCGACATCAGCAGGATCATGTCGACCTTGTCCATGACGTGATCCAGCCAGTTGAGCGGCGTCGCCGGATTGAACACCAGCCCCGGCCGGCAGCCGTGATCGCGAATCAGCGCAAGCGTGCGATCGACGTGCTCGCTCGCTTCCGGATGGAACGAGATCCAGGTGGCGCCGGCCGCCGCGAAGTCCGGAATGATCCGGTCGACGGGCTTCACCATCAGATGCACGTCGATGGGGGCAGTGATGCCGTGCTTGCGCAGCGCCTCGCACACCAACGGCCCTATGGTCAGGTTGGGCACGTAGTGATTGTCCATCACATCGAAGTGGATGCTGTCGGCGCCGGCTTCCAGCACCGCACGCACTTCCTCGCCGAGCCGCGCGAAATCCGCCGACAGAATGGAAGGCGCGATCCAGGGTTTGATCTGCGAACTCATAAATTCTTGCTCCAGCGATTCGTTCACTTCATGCCGCGCGCTTCGCGCAGCACTTCGTAGGCCGCGCGAATCTGTCGCGTTTTTTCTTCGGCCATTTTCATCATGGATTCCGGCAGCCCCTTGGCGTGCAGCTTGTCCGGGTGATTCTGATTCATGAGCCGTCGATAGGCCTTCGTGACTTCCGCATCGGAGGCGGACGACTGCACGCCCAGCACCTCATACGACTGCGCGACACGATCGACTGCGTTGCGCGACTCGTTCGACTGGCGTGCCGACTGCTGCATGCGCAGCAACGCCTCCATCTGCACCAGCTCGTAGGCCGAGATATCCAGTGCATTCGCAACGCGACTCAGTACGCGCCGTGCTGGCGCATGCAGGCCACCGCCCCACAAGGCCGCCTGCAGCTGGATCTGCATGAACATGCGGCACAGATCGGGACGATTCCGGCAGGCGCGGTAGAGCTGATGCAGCGTCGCATCGAGCGGAAAATCCGCAGCCTTGCCTTGCGTGAACAGATCGATCGCGAAGCGGATTTCGCGCTCGCCGAGTCGCAGCTCGCCCATCATCGCGCGTGCGGCACGGATCTCTTCTTCCGATACCCGGCCATCGGCCTTCGCGATGTGTCCCATCGTCTGGAACGTGGCGCGGAAGAACGCCTCCTGGACACCGATGGCCGCCTCGCGCGGCCGCGTACTGCGCTGACGCGTTTCCGCCTCGACGTCGAACAGATGACCGATGAACGTGCCGAACAGGGCACCCACGGGACCCGCGGCAACCACGCCAACGACCGCCCCCAATGCCTTGCCCTGCCACATCATGCCCGGCTGTACCCCGACACTCGAAACCTTGAAGCCCTACCCTGCCCGCTGCGACAATCGCCGCGGCTACAGTCCCGCAATGGTAGCAGCGGCCCGATTGCCGGGACCGCGAAATCTTGCGCCGCCTCACTTGCAAGGTCCTTCGATGTCCGCGACCACTGCCTCGCCGCCGCTGCTGCAATCGAACCTCACGTCCCTGAAGCGCATTCACCAGGGCAAGGTCCGCGACATCTACGCCGTCGACGACGATCACATGCTGATCGTGACCACCGATCGTCTGAGCGCGTTCGACGTCGTGCTGCCCGATCCGATTCCCGGCAAGGGCAGCGTTCTGACACGCATTTCGCGCTTCTGGTTCGATCGCACCCGGCACATCATCCCGAATCATCTGACGGACTATCCGCTGGAACGCGCTGTCCCCGATGCCGCAGAGCGAGCGCTGATTGCAGATCGCAGCATGGTCGTCAAACGCCTGAAGGCGCTGCCGATCGAGGCCGTCGTGCGCGGTTATCTGATCGGCTCGGGCTGGCGCGACTATCAGCAGACCGGCATCGTCTGCGGCATCTCTCTGCCGCATGGACTGCAGCAGGCGGACAAGCTGCCCCAGCCGCTGTTCACCCCGTCGAGCAAGGCGCCGCAGGGCGAGCACGACGAAAACATCAGCTACGAGAAAGTCGTGGCCACGATCGGCAACGGTCTCGCCGAGCAGGTCCGCGCCAGCGCACTGGCGCTGTACGGATTCGCTGCCGAGCATGCGTTGAAGCGCGGCATCATCATTGCGGATACCAAGTTCGAATTCGGCGTCGACGAAGCAGGACACCTCACACTGATCGACGAGGCGCTCACGCCGGACTCCTCGCGATTCTGGCCCGTCGATACCTACGTCCCGGGCAGCAGCCCGCCGAGCTTCGACAAGCAGTTCGTCCGCGACTATCTCGAAACGCTCGACTGGAACAAGCGTGCGCCCGGCCCGAGCCTGCCGCCGCAGATCATCGCGAAGACCAGCGAAAAATATGCAGAGGCGCTGCGCCGGCTCACCGCCTGAGGACGAGCGGATCGCCCACTGACCCCTTATCGGAGGCTGCACGTGACTGAAAGCGCGTCGAACGGCACTGCAGTTCTCCCGCCAGCGCAGGCTCAGCTGCCGCGCATGAAGCACATGCCGCGCACGGTCGCACTGGCGTACCTGACCTTCGGCGTGCTGTGGATCTTCTTCACCGACCGGGCTCTGGTCTGGATGCACTTCCCGCCCGAGACGGTCTTGCGCATGCAGACCACCAAGGGCTGGCTGTTCATCTTCGGCTCGGCGGCCTTCATCTACCTGCTGCTCAAGCGCTACGAGCGCAATGCACGCCTGGCGACCGATCGGCTGCTGGAATCGCAGAATCAGATCTGTCGCATGAACGCCAGCCTCGAACATCGCGTGGCCGCGCGCACGCTGCAGCTCGAGTCCGCCAACCGCGAGCTGGAGGCGTTTGCCTACGCCGTGTCGCACGATCTGCGCGCCCCCCTGCGCAGCATGTCGGGATTCAGCCAGATCGTGTTCGAGAACGCGCCGCCGAGTCTCGATGAAAAGAACCTCGATTATCTGTGCCGCATACGCGATGCCAGCCTGCGCATGTCGGCGCTGATCGACGATCTGCTGAATCTCTCGCGCATCAGCCGCAGCGAAATGACGCCGCGGCCGACGAACCTCACCCAGATCGCGACCGAGGCGGCGGCCACCATTCGCGACCGCTATCCGGATCGCGAGGTCGAACTCACCATCGCGCCCGACATGACCGTCGAGGGCGACACGCGCCTGCTGCGGATCGCCATGGAAAACCTGCTCGACAATGCCTGGAAATACTCGGCCCACGCCGACCCCGCGCGAGTGACGGTGGGAAGCCAGCAGGTGGATCGGGAACGCGTGTTCTTCGTCCGCGACAACGGCATCGGCTTCGACATGGCGTACTCGGGAAAACTGTTCGGTCCGTTCCAGCGCCTGCACGCCGAATCCGAGTTTCCGGGCACCGGCATCGGCCTGGTCACGGTACAGAGAATCATCGCGCGGCACGGCGGCCGCATCTGGGCCGAAGCCCAGCCCGATCGCGGCGCGACGTTCTACTTCACGCTGGGCGCCGACGCACAGTGACGGCATCGCGTCATCCCTGGCTTGCCGCATGACAGGCGGCATGTCAGGCTGATGCTTCATGATGGACGCATTCGCCACGCGCATCGAACACTGGCTGTTCGAACCGCCCGAATCGCTGATCGGCAAGCCGCTCTGGCAGCTGGCCCGCATCCTGCGCTATCCCTACGCGCTGATCCGCGACGTGTTGCGCGACGATCTCACGCTGCGCGCCATGAGCCTGGTGTACACGACGCTGCTGTCGATCGTGCCGCTGATCGCCCTGTCCTTCTCCGTGCTCAAGGGCCTCGACTATCACCGCGAACTCGAGCCGGTGCTCTACACGTTCCTCGAACCGCTCGGCGACAAGGCCTACGACATCACCGCGCAGGTGATGGAATTCGTCGACAACGTACGCGGCGGCGTGCTCGGCTCCATCGGCCTGATCTTCCTGCTCTACACCGTCATCTCGATGGTGCAGAAGGTCGAGGAGAGCTTTAATTTCGTCTGGCGCGTCGATCAGCCGCGCAGCTTCGGCCGGCGCTTCAGCGAGTATCTGAGCGTGATGGTGATCGGCCCGGCGGTGCTGGTGGGCGCCATCGGCCTGCTCGCCGCGGTGAACAGCAGCGCATTCATGCAGGCGCTGTCGCACTATCCGGTCATCGGCTGGCTGCTGGCGCTGCTGGGCAAGCTCAGCCCGTACCTGCTGGTGGTGGGCGTCTTCACGTTCCTGTACGGCTTCATTCCGAACACGCACGTGCGCTTCATACCGGCGCTGATCGGCGGCGCCGTGGCCGGTTTTGCCTGGGTGGCGACAGGCATGATCCTGGCGTCGTTCGTGAAAACCTCGGGCGGCACGATGGTGATCTACGCCGGTTTCGCCGTCGTCATCGTCGCGCTCATCTGGGTACACGTTTCCTGGCTGGTGCTGCTGCTCGGCGCCCAGCTCGCCTTCTATGTGCAGAATCCGCAATACCTGCGCCCGGGACGCGGCGAGATCCGGCTGAGCTCGACCGTGCGCGAACGGCTCGCGTTGTCGGTCATGTACCTGATCGTTTGCGACTACAACGCCGGCTCGCGCTGGACCACGAATCGCCTGGCCGAGCACCTGGAACTGCCCGGCGCAGCACTCGCTCCGATCATGACGGAACTGGAGAAGCACCGCCTGCTGGTCATCGCCGAGGACGACACCTGGCTGCCGGCGCGCGATCCGGGAACGATCGCGCTATGCGACGTGATCGATGCCGTGCGGCATGAATCGCACGGGCCGCGCCTCAGCCGCATTCGCGACATCGCCCCGGCGGTCGATGCTGCGCGTCAGGCGGAGGACGCCATGCGGACGCA
>NZ_DAINNK010000090.1:0-2308 GCF_036735925.1 Povalibacter sp. | reverse complement strand
TCACTCTCCCGCAATCGTCATCTTCTCCAGAAGAATCGACCCCGTCCGCACGCCGCCGCGCGCATCGACATCGCTGCCCACCGCGACGATGTTCCGCAGCATGTCCTTGAGATTGCCGGCAATCGTGATCTCGTGGACGGGATAGGCGATGGCGCCGTTCTCGACCCAGAACCCCGCAGCGCCGCGCGAATAGTCGCCCGTGACGCCATTGACGCCCTGCCCCATCAGCTCTGCAACGACCAGACCGCGATTCATCCGTCGCAGCAGCGCATCGAAATCCTCGGTGCCATGGCCCACGAAAAGATTGTGGACACCGCCGGCATTGCCCGTGGTCTTCAGCCCAAGCTTGCGGGCCGAGTACGTGCCGAGGATGTAGCCGTCGAGCACGCCAGCAGCGACGAGTTCGCGATCGTGCGTGGCGCAACCTTCGCTGTCGAACGGCGCGCTGCCGAGCGCCTTCGGAATATGTGGCCGCTCGGAAATGCTGAACCAGTCCGGAAAGACCTGCGTGCCCGCAGCATCGAGCAGGAACGAAGCACGCCGATACTGGCTGCCGCCGCGAATGGCGCCGAGAAAATGGCCGATGAGTCCGCGCGCCAGCTCGGGCACGAACAGCACGGGCGCCGTCGTGGTCGAGGGCTTGCGGGCATTCAGGCGACGTAGTGCGCGTTCGGCGGCCGTACGGCCGATCTTTTCGCCGTCCTCGAGCTCACGCCAGTCGCGCACCGAGCTGTACCAGTAGTCGCGCTGCATTTCGTCGCGTTCCTGCGCGATGACCACGCAGCTCAGGCTGTGGATCGTGCTCGGATAGCCGCCGAGAAATCCCAGCGAGTTGCCGTAGACGCGAATGCCGCGATGGCTCGACAGCGTCGCGCCTTCCGAATTGCCGATGCGCTTGTCGACGGCCAGCGCCGCCGCTTCGCAGGCGACCGCGAGATCGCGCGCCTGATCGGGTTCGATGTTCCAGGGATGACTCAGATCCAGGTCCGGAATCGCGGTGGCGAGCGTGTCGGGATCCGGCAGGCCGGCGCAGTCGTCTTCCGCCGTGAATCCGGCAATGCTGTACGCCTTCGCCACGGTCTCGCGGATCGCAGCGGCGCCGAGATCCGCCGTGCTCGCCGAGCCCTTGCGTTTGCCGCGGTAGATGGTGATGCCCATGCCGCGATCGCGCTGGTACTCGAGCGTTTCCACTTCGCCCAGACGGGCCGTGACGGACAGACCCGTGTCGACGCTGATGGCCACTTCAGCATCGGTGGCGCCGAGTCCACGCGCCTCGGCAATGGCCATGGTGACCAGCGACTCGAGATCGGACCGGCTGAGCGACTGGCTCGCGGGCAGCGGGCTGCGTGCGGAAACAGGCTGGGAAGACGTCATGCCGCGATCTTATCAGGCACGACCTCGCGGCATTGCGCGGCTTTCGCGAGGCTGCCGCCCGTTCTATCCTCCGGCCATGATCGACGAAGAAGATGACGATGGCCCGAGCAAGAGCGAACGCAAGCGCCAGAGCGACGATCTGCAGGCGCTCGGCGAAGCGCTGATCGACCTGCCCCAGGCGGAGCTGGACGCCCTGCCGTTGCCGGAGAATCTGCGCGACGCCGTGCTGCTCGCGCGCCGGATCACGGCGCACGGCGGGCTGTATCGTCAGAAGCAGTACATCGGCAAGTTGATGCGCAAGATCGACGCCGAGCCGATCCGCATCGCGCTCGATGCCCGGCGCGACCGCGAACGCCTCGCCACCCTGAGGTTCCGGCGCATCGAACAGTGGCGCGACCGGATCGTCCGCGAGGGACGCCCCGCGCTCGATCAGTTCGCCCGCGAATGCGAGGGCGGGATTTCGCCGCCGGCGCTCGCCGAACTCACGACCCTCGCCGATCAGGCCGTGCGGGAGCAGCGGGAAAAACTGCCGCCGCGGGCCACCCGCGAACTGTTCCGGAAGCTGCGCGAGGCCATGCCGGAGTAACCCGGCCTGCTACACTTCCCGGCATGAAACCGCTCGTTGGCATCATCATGGGTTCCCGGTCCGACTGGGAAACGCTGCAGCCCGCCGCAGACACCCTGCAGAAACTCGGCGTCGCGCATGAAACGCGCGTCGTCTCCGCCCATCGCACGCCCGATCTGCTGTTCGAATACGCGAGCACGGCACGTGAGCGCGGCCTGGAAGTGATCATCGCGGGCGCCGGCGGCGCCGCCCATCTGCCCGGTATGACCTCATCGAAGACCACCCTGCCCGTGCTCGGCGTACCCGTGCAGTCGAAGGCATTGAACGGCATGGATTCGCTGCTGTCGATCGTGCAGATGCCCGCCGGCA
>NZ_DAINNK010000089.1:4369-17669 GCF_036735925.1 Povalibacter sp. | reverse complement strand
AGGCCGGCTGAAGCCGGCCCCACAGCAAGAGCGAGAGAAGCCTTACTTCCGGGCTTGTCGTCGCTTCAACTGCGCCGACGCAGCGCATCAGCAAAGGACCGTCATGGGGGAACATGCGGCATTGATGGCCCAGGCCCGGGCCGACACCGGACTGGAGGATTTCGGCAGCGACTCCTTCCTGGAAGGGCTCGAGATTCTCGTGCGCTCGATCCGCGACGAAGCGCGGCTCAATGCGGCAGGTGAGGCCTACATGCGCCAGCGCATCGTCGGCCATCTCAAGCAGCGCCTGCAGATCGAAGACTGGTATCGCCGGCATCCCGAGATCGACGCAGTCGAAATCAGGTCACCACTCATTGGCCTGGGATTGCCGCGCACCGGCTCGACGGCGCTCTCCTGCCTGCTGGCCGAAGATCCGCACGCGCGTTCACTGCGGCGCTTCGAAGCCACCGAACCCTGCCCGCCGCCGGGAACGGTCGATGGCCCCGACCCGCGCATCGAGCGCGACCGGGAACGCAATCGCGGTCACAGATCGCACACGCCGACCAGCGCGACGATGCCGCAGGAATGCCAGGATCTGATGGCGCTCGATTTCAAGGCTCAGATCTTTCTCGCCTTCGCGCAGGTGCCGAGCTATGCAAAGTGGCTGATGCAGGCGGACCTGACCTCGACCTACTTCTATGAACGTCGCGCGCTGAAGCTGCTGCAGTGGCGCATGCCTGCGAAACCCTGGCGGCTCAAGGCGCCGACCCACATCCTGTATCTGACGCATCTGACGCAGGCCTTTCCCGATGCGCGCTTCGTCATGACGCATCGCGACCCGGCCGAAGTCATGCTCTCGGTGGCCGCCGTGTATGCCGACATCGCCTCGCGCTTCACCGATCATCTCGATCGCCCCTACCACGGCGCGCTGAACGTCGAGCAGTGGTCGATCGGCATGCAACGCGCGCTGGCGTTCCGCGATGCTGGCAACGACTCGCGTTTCTACGACATCGACTTCCGCGCCATGCATCGCGATCCGGTCGGTGAGGTGCGCGGGCTGTACGCCTGGCTCGGCGAAACCGTCAGCGAGGAATTCGAAACCCGCATGACGGCCTGGTGGCAACAGAACGCCGAGACGCGCGAACCGAGCGTGCCCGCCGATCCGCAGGACTTCGGGCTGCAGCTCGATGCGATCCGCCCGCTGTTTGCCGACTACACCGCACGCATTCCCGCGTGGACACGACGTTCCGGAATTACTCATGGCCATTGATCTCACCGGCGGCCTGCCGGCCTCGCGCGAGTACGTCTTCGCCGAACGCCCGGAGAATCCGGAGATGCGCGATGCCGTGAACATGTGGATCTCCGACGATCGCGGCGTCATCGGCATTCCGCGCTTCGCCGTCGAAGCACTCGCCTCCAGATGGGAGGCGCACGATCTCTCCGTCAACATCGCCTTCCCGAACGGCCGTGTGCTGAGCGTACGCGGCAGCGGCCCGACGCATCCGCAGCTCGACGTGAGCGGCAAACCGACCATCTTCGGCGCAGGGCCGCTGCAGTATCGCTGCGTCGAACCGTTCAAGACCTGGGTCACGATCTTCAAGGGCACCGCGGCCGAGATGACGACGGCCGACCAGATCGACGGCGCATTGCCGGGCATCGGTCCGCCAGTCGACGTGGAGTTCGAAATCGAAACGACCATGGCGGTGCCGCCGTTCATCCAGGGCCAGATGTCGATGGACGCTGCCGCGAAACTTTCCGGCGGCGCCGAGAAACAGTTCATGGGCGGCGATCGTTACGAACAATTGTTCCGCGCCCGCGGCAGGCTGCGCATCGGCAACGAGGTGCATCGCTTCACGGGCAGCGGCCTGCGCATCCGCCGTCAGGGCGTGCGCAGGATCGAAGGTTTCTGGGGTCATTGCTGGCAGTCCGCGCTGTTTCCGGGCGGTCGCGGGTTCGGATACATCGCGTATCCGCCCCGTCCCGACGGTTCGCCCTCGTACAACGAGGGCTTTGTTTTCGAAGGCGACGGCGAGCTGATTCCCGCGCGGGTCGTGCACGCGCCGTGGCTGCGCAAACTGGAGAAGGATCAGGATGTCACCCTCGTGCTCGAAACCCCGAAGGGCCAGGTGACCATCGAAGGCGAAACCATCCTCGGCACGTTCGCGATGGGCCGGCCGGAGATGCCGCCGGATTTTCCCGTGCTGCAGCAGGCCGGCGCGCGTTATCGCTGGAATGGCGAAGAGACTTGCGGAATGATCGAACGCTCCTCGCCCAAAGGCAGAATCACGCGCTGAAGCCATGCGTCCCGACATGCAATTGACGGATCAGGTCGCGATCGTCACGGGCGGCGGCGGCGGCATCGGCCGCGCCATCGCTCTCGCACTCGCTGCGGTCGGCGCGTGGACGCTGACGGGCGATCTGTGACGGTGTGCCTCTGCCTGTAGGTCAGGCTTCAGCCTGACTCTGAAGAAGGCCGGCTAAAGCCGGCCCCACAGGGAGAACCCGACCCGGAACCTGAACATGGAAATCAACGTCACCCTGCCCTTCGATCACATCCAGCATCCGCAGGAATTCCTGACGCCGGACGCCGTCACCGAGATCGGCGCGGCCATCGAACGCACCGGCTTCGCCGGCTGCAATGTCACCGATCATCCCTGCCCTTCCGGCAGATGGCTCGATGCCGGCGGCCATCACGCGCAGGATCCCTTCGTGATGCTGTCGTTCGTCGCCGCGGCGACGCGCACCGTGCGACTGCAGACCGGCATCCTGGTATTGCCGTATCGCAATCCATTCATCACGGCGCGCGCTGTCGCGACGCTCGACGTGTTCTCCGGCGGGCGGGTGGCGCTCGGCATCGGCGCCGGCTACATGAAGGGCGAATACTTCGCGCTCGGCGTGGATTTCGAACGGCGCAACGATCTGGTCGACGAATACCTCGCAGCACTGAAGGCCGCGTGGACCAATGACGAGTTTTCATTCAAGGGCACCGGCTACGAGGCGCGCGGCGCCCGCATCCTGCCGCGACCGGTGCAGAAGCCGCATCCGCCGCTGCTGATCGGCGGCAATTCGCCGCGCGCGATCCGTCGCGCCGTGGAAATGGGCGATGCCTGGTATCCCTTCTTCACCCAGCCCGGCGTTTCCAGCACATCGCGGACCGCCGAAATCACGGGTCCGGACGATCTCGCCGTGGCCATTCGTTACCTGCATGAGCACTGCGAGAAGATCGGCCGACAGCGCCCGCCGGAAATCCGACTTGGCAGCCTCAGTTCGATCGGTAAGGATTTCAATGCCGAGGCCGTGCTGGAAAAGATCGACCGGCTGAAGACACTCGGCGTCGTCGGTGCGGCGGTGCACATGCTTGCGACAACGCGCGCCGAATGGTGCGAATATGCACAGCGCTTCAGCGAGGAAGTACTCGCCCGGCTGCCCCGGAACTGACATTCGACCGATGAAACATGCGCCCCTGAAACTCGGCTACAAGGCTTCCGCAGAACAGTTCGGACCCACCGAACTGCTGGAGTACGGCGTGCTGGCCGAATCGCTCGGCCTGGATTCGGTCTGGACCAGCGATCACTTCCAGCCCTGGCGACACACCGGCGGCCACGCGCCGTTCTCGCTCGCCTGGCTCGGCGCACTCGGCGCACGCACCTCGCGCGTGCTGATCGGCACCAGCGTGCTGACGCCGACTTTCCGCTACCACCCGTCCGTCGTCGCGCACGCCTTCGGCACGCTGGGGTCGTTGTTTCCCGGACGCGTGATCCTCGGCATCGGCACCGGAGAATCCCTGAACGAAGTCCCGGCGAGCGGCATGGTGTGGCCCGAACAGAAAGAGCGCACGGCGCGATTCAAGGAAGCAGTCGATCTCATTCGCCGCCTCTGGACCGAGGAGCGCCTGAGCTACGAGGGCACCTACTACCGCACCGAGAAAGCGACCATCTACGACCGGCCTGCGCTGCCCGTGCCGATCTACATCGCCGGCGCCGGTCCCGTCATGGCGAAGTTCGCCGGCGAGAAAGGCGAAGGCTTCATCTGCACCAGCGGCAAGCAGTGGGAGCTGTACACCGACACGCTGCTGCCGAATCTCGATGCGGGCATCGCCAAGGCAGGCAAGCGGCCGGGGGACGTCGACCGCATGATCGAGATCAAGCTGTCGTTCGACACCGATCGCGAGCGCGCGCTGCAGGACACGCGCTACTGGGGCGCGCTGGCGCTGAAGCCCGAAGAGAAAGTGAACGTCGAAGATCCGATCGAAATGGAAAAGCTCGCCGATGCGCTGCCCGTCGAGCGTGCTGCGTCGCGCTGGATCGTGAGCAGCGATGCGGACGAAGCGGTCGCCGCCATCGCGCGTTACATCGACCTCGGCTTCAATCATCTGGTCTTTCATGCGCCGGGACCGGACCAGGCGCGGTTCCTCGAGCTGTTCAGCGAACGCATCGCGCCGAAGCTGCGCGCCGCTCATGGCTGACGTCTCCGCGAGTCAGCACGGCGGCACCTGGGCGCTGGTACCGCTCAAGTCGAGCGAACAGGCGAAGTCGCGTCTCGCCTCCGCGCTCGATGCACAGCAGCGTTCTCGCCTGTTCTTTGCGATGGCCGGCCACGTGATCCGCACGTTGCGCGCCTGCGACGAGATTCAGGGTGTGGCGGTGGCGACATCGAGCCAGCAGGTCGCCGCATTCGCAGCAGCGGCCGGCGCGCTGACGGTCATGCAGCCCGCGGATCTCGGCATGTCGTTTGCGCTGTCGTCCGCGCTCGACACGCTGCAGTCGGTCAAACCGTCGCGCGTGCTCATGCTGCCCGGCGATCTACCGCTGGCAACGGTGGCATCGCTGCAGCAGTTGCTGGCCGCGCCCCAGCCGGGGATTGCGATCGTTCCCGATCGTCAACGCATCGGCACCAATGCACTGCTGTGCTCGCCGCCGCAGATCATCGCGCCGACCTTCGGCGGTCGCAGTTTCGAACGGCATCTGCACGCCGCGACAGCAGCCGGCATGACTGCGAACATCGTGGAACTGCCGGAACTGGCGCTCGACGTGGATGAGCCCGAGGATCTGGCGCTGTTGCAGCAGCATCCGGCGGCGACAGCGCTGCAGGCACTGTCACACAGCGATCCGGACTTCGCGCCTGCGAGATAACCGATGACGTCCCCGCTTCATTCGTGGCTCGACCAGCGACCGACCGCCGAACAGGCGTACGCGCTGCTGGACCACACCGACTGGCGCGCGCTCGCGCCGCTGGCCGGCGAACTGCGCGAGCGTGGCTGGGGCACGCGCATCAGTTACTCGCGCAAGGTGTTCGTGCCGCTGACGCAGCTATGTCGCGACGTATGCCACTACTGCACCTTTGCGCAGACGCCGCGGCATCTCGACAAACCCTATCTCGAACCCGACGACGTGCTGCGCATCGCACGCGACGGCGCGGCGCTCGGCTGCAAGGAAGTGCTGTTCACGCTGGGCGATCGTCCCGAAGCGCGTTATGCACGCGCCCGCGAAGCGCTGGCGACTCTCGGCTTTGCGACGACACTCGACTACCTCGAACACATCGCCGGCCGCGTGGTTCGCGAAACCGGCCTGCTGCCGCATCTGAATCCGGGGCTGATGAATGCGGACGATCTCGCGCGGCTGCGCAAGGTCGCGCCGTCGATGGGCATCATGCTCGAATCGTCCTCGGACCGGCTGTGCCAGCGCGGCGGTCCGCATTTCGGCTCGCCGGACAAGGTGCCG
This sequence comes from Povalibacter sp., assembly GCF_036735925.1. Classification (NCBI taxonomy): domain Bacteria; kingdom Pseudomonadati; phylum Pseudomonadota; class Gammaproteobacteria; order Steroidobacterales; family Steroidobacteraceae; genus Povalibacter; species Povalibacter sp. Next base: position 11,970 of record NZ_DAINNK010000089.1, on the reverse strand, counting down.
GCGCGGCGGCTCGACACCTTGCGGCTCGCCGGCGAAGCGCGCGTCCCGATGACGAGCGGCATCCTGATCGGCATCGGCGAGACGCGACGGGAACGCCTCGACTCGCTGCTCGCGCTGCGCGACCTGTCGGATCGCTACGGCCACCTGCAGGAAATCATCGTCCAGAACTTCCGCGCCAAGCCGGGCACGAAGATGCACGCCGCGCCGGAGCCGTCGATGGACGAGCTGTGCTGGACGATCGCCGCGGCGCGCCTGATTTTCGGCGCGCACATGAGCATCCAGGCGCCGCCGAATCTGTACGGCGGCGATCTGCCGGAACTCATCGCCGCCGGCATCAACGACTGGGGCGGCGTCTCGCCGCTCACGCCGGATCACGTGAATCCCGAAGCGCCGTGGCCGCATCTCGACCGGCTGGCGCAGGACACGGCGCGCGCAGGGTGCGATCTGGTCGAACGGCTCACCGTGTATCCCGCGCATGTCCGCTCGCGCAATGAATGGATCGCGCCTGAACTGCATGCGTCCGTGCTGCGCCTGTCCGACGGCGCAGGCTGGGCTCGCGTGGGCCGCTGGACGGCGGGCTCGACCGAACCGGCCGATGCCGACGACACGCGCGATGTCCCGCTCGCCGCACTGCCGCGCCGTTCGACGCTATCCGCGTTGATCGAACGCGCAGCGGACGGGCTGGCTGAACGCGAGATCGCAGAACTCTTCACCGCACGCGGCGCGGACTTCGTGCACCTGTGTCGCGCCGCCGATGAGCTGCGCCAGCAAACTGTCGGCAACACGGTGAGCTACGCCGTCGTGCGCAACATCAACTACACCAACATCTGTCTCTACAAGTGCAGCTTCTGCGCCTTCTCCAAGGGCAAGACGCACGATCATCTGCGCGGCGCGCCGTACCTGGTGGATCTCAACGAGATCCGTCGCCGCGTCGGCGAGGCGTGGGAGCGCGGCGGCACCGAAGTGTGCATGCAGGGCGGCATCCATCCGTCTTTCACCGGCGAGACTTATCTCGACATCGCGCGCGCCGCGAAGCAGGCGCAGCCGCGCATCCACGTGCACGCGTTCTCGCCGCTCGAAGTCGCGCATGGCGCGCGCACGCTCGGCATCTCTATCGATGAATTCCTGGTCGAACTGAAGCGTGCCGGCGTCGATTCGCTGCCGGGCACGGCGGCGGAAATTCTCGACGACGACATCCGTCGCGAACTCGCGCCCGACAAGCTCGATACGCAGGAATGGCTCGACGTCGTCGCCCGCGCGCATCGCGCCGGCATCGCGACGACCTCCACCATCATGTACGGCAGCATCGAGGGCTACGAGCACTGGGCGCGGCACCTGCTGCGCCTGCGCGAACTGCAGCAGGACACCGGCGGCCTCACCGAATTCGTGCCGCTGCCGTTCGTGCACATGGAAGCGCCGATGTATCTGCGCGGCCGCGCCCGTCGCGGCCCGACGCTGCGCGAAGCGATCCTGATGCACGCGGTCGCACGCCTCGTGCTGCATCCCTTCGTTCGCAACATCCAGGCGTCGTGGGTGAAGCTCGGCCCGCAATGGGCGCAACGCTGCCTGACGTCCGGCGCGAACGATCTGGGCGGCACGCTCATGAACGAATCCATCAGCCGCGCCGCCGGCGCGGTGCATGGCGAGGAATTCCCGCCGCAAAAAATGCAGGAACTCATCGCCGCGCTGGATCGTCCGTGGCGCCAGCGCACGACGCTGTATCGCGATGTCGATGCAGACCGGATCGCTCACGCCGCCACTGCGGCACCGCTGGCACCGACCCGCAATGCGCCGCTGGCGCGACGCACAGCCAGCGCGACTGCGTGAGCGGCACGCTTTCTTTCATCCCGGTGCCGGGATTGCCGGAAGTACGACCCGGCGATGATCTCGCCGATCTGCTCGACCGCGCGCTTGCTTCTGCGGGACTGCACCTGCAGGACGGCGATGTGCTCGTCGTCGCGCAGAAGATCGTGTCGAAGGCGGAGAACCGCTACGTCGAACTGGCGAGCGTGACACCGGGCGCCGAAGCGCTGGCGCTGGCACAACGCTGCTTCAAGGATCCGCGCCTGGTCGAACTCGTGTTGCGCGAATCGACGGAAGTGGTTCGCGTGGCACCGAACGTACTGATCGTGCGGCATCGGCTCGGCTTCGTGGTCGCCAATGCGGCGATCGATCAGTCCAATCTTCCCGCCGGCCCCGACCGTGCGCTGCTGTTGCCGGTCGATCCCGACGCGTCCGCGTTCTCGCTGCAACTGCGCCTGCAGGAACACCATGGCATCGGACTCGCCGTGCTGATCTCCGACAGCTTCGGCCGGCCGTGGCGCATGGGCGTCACCGGCGTTTGCGTGGGCTGCGCCGGACTGCGGGCGCTCGTCGATCTGCGCGGCACGCACGATCGCAGTGGCCGGCCGCTGCAGGTGACGCAGATTGCGATTGCGGATCAGCTCTGTGCGGCGGCGACGCTGGTGACGGGTGAAGCGGCGGAAGGGCGGCCGATGGTGATCGTGCGCGGTGTGCCGGCGGAGTACTTCAAGGATTCGACGGGGGCCGCGGCGCTGATCCGGCCGATCGAGCAAGATCTCTTTCGCTAGCCGAGCGTCTTCCCTCTCTTCCTGTGGGGCCGGCTTCAGCCGGCCTTCTGAGGAGTCAGGCTAAAGCCTGACCTACAAGCCTGACCTACAGGAAGAACAGAAAGAGTCAGACGCTGCGCCGTGCGACCTTCACGCCACCGAACATCATGTCCATCGCCAGCCCCTGCAGCATCGTCTGCGGAAACCCCGGCTCCACATGACTCACCGAGTTCAGTCGCGCGACCTGATCGTCGCTGAAGCGGATCTCCAGCGCGCCGAGATTGTCCTCGAACTGCGCCAGCGTCCGCGCGCCGAGGATCGGCGAGGTCACCGATGGATTGAGCAGCGTCCATGCCAGCGCCACCTGCGCAGGCGTGCGACTCAGTTCCTGCGCGATGGTCGAGACCACTGCGGCGATGGCAAGACTGCGTTCCGACAACCGTCCCGTCGCGACATTGATGTTCTTGCGCGAGTCCATCGTCGCACCGGGCGCAGACGGCTTCAGATCCGTCGCCTGATATTTTCCGGTAAGCACGCCGCCGCCGAGCGGCGACCACGGCATCACGCCCATGCCCATCTCGAGCGCCATCGGCATCAACTCGCGCTCGACCGTGCGTTCGATGAGGCTGTACGGAATCTGCAGCGCCACCAGCGGACTCCAGCCGCGCAACTCCGCAATCGCCTGCATGCGCGACGCCTGCCACGCCGGCAGATCGGAGACGCCGACGTACAGCACCTTGCCGGCGCGCACGAGATCGTCGAAGGCGCGCAGGATTTCCTCCACCGGCGTACGACTGTCCCAGACGTGCAGATACAGCAGATCGATGTAGTCGGTGCCGAGGCGCTGCAGGCTGTCCTCGACCGACTGCATCATGTTCTTGCGATGATTGCCGCTGGCGTTCGGATCGCCCGGCCGCATGGTCAGGCTGTACTTGGTCGCGATGACGAAGCGGTTGCGCCTGCCGCGCACGAGTCCGGCGAGCGTGCGTTCCGAATCGCCGCTGGCGTAGAAGTTCGCGGTGTCGATGAAGTTGCCGCCGCGCTCGGCGTACAGATTGAAGATCGCTTCCGCGTCGGCGGGCGTGCTGCCCCAGCCCTGCGCGACACCGAAGGTCATGGTGCCGAGCGACAGCGGCGAAACGCGCAGGCCGGAGCGCCCGAGAAGTCGGTAGTGGTCAAGCTGCACGCTCATCGCTCCTCCGCATGTTGCCATTGCGATCCGTCAGGATGATGGTCAGTCGCGACGGATCGAGGATAGCATGCACATCCCACGCTTCACGGCAGCATCCTTGCCTGCAGATGACGATTGCCATGAGTACGAACGATCCAGGATCCGCACGCTATCTCGCCCTGTGCGGCGGCATCGGCGGCGTGAAGCTCGTCTGCGGACTGGCACAGGTGCTGCCGCCCGACGCGCTGGTCGTCGCAGTGAATGTCGGCGACGACTTCGAACATCTGGGCCTGACGATCTGTCCCGATTTCGACACCGTGCTGTACACGCTGGCCGGCGTCGTCCATCCCCAGCAGGGCTGGGGCCGCGCGGATGAGAGTCTGGGCGTCATGGAGGAGCTTCGCCGCCTGGGCGGCGACGGCTGGTTCACCCTGGGTGATCGCGACGTCGCACTGCACCTGTTGCGCCGGCAACTGCTCGATAACGGACTCACGTTGAGCCAGGCGAACGCCGACCTCGCGCGACGCCTGGGCGTGCCTCTCGCGTTGTCGCCGGTCAGCGATCAACCGGTACGAACGACGCTCGACACCGATGAAGGCCATCTCGCTTTCCAGCATTACTTCGTGCGACGTCGCTGCGAACCCGTCGTGCGCTCGATCCGCTACGAAGGCGCTGAGACCGCCACGCTCGCACCGCTCATTCGCGACACGCTGACCAGCCCGCAGCTCGCCGGCGTGATCGTCTGTCCGTCCAATCCGTATCTGAGCATCGAGCCCATGCTCGCCATTGCCGAACTGCGCGCACGCCTGCGCACGCTGCAGGCGCCGGTCATCGCCGTCTCTCCCATCGTGGCCGGCAGCGCCATCAAGGGTCCCACGGCGAAAATAATGAAGGAACTCGGCGTGCATCCTGCCGCCGATGTGATCGCGAATCTCTATGGCGACTTCCTCGATGCCGTGCTCATCGACGAAGCGGACGCGGCGCTGGCGACGAACGATCCGCGCTTCGTCGTCGCATCGACGATCATGCGCACGAGCGAGCACAAGGCGACGCTGGCGCGCGAATGCATCGCGCTGATCCAGAGATTGCAGCGATCCCGAACCGGAGAATCCCGATGATCCGGGGCTCTACGTCCCTGCATGGGGGTTTCTGTAGGTCAGGCTTCAGCCTGACTCTGAAATGAGGCCGGCTGATACTTGATTCGCGCGTTGGACCGAAGGAGAAGAAGCATGAAACATGCGACAGCGGAATCGCTGAATAGCATCGGGCCGCTTCTCGTTCGCGAAGGCGAACGCCCAACCAGTCGTTTCTGCCGAACAAACTGCTGCACGCGACGCGCGAGCGATCGCGCGAGAGCGCGTTAAGAACGAGCCCGCCGCCAATGCAAAGCCCAGTCACCTTCGAGAATGCAGTGGCATCCGACGCCGAGGATCTCGCAGCCATCCGCGTCGAGGCAATGCGGGAGAGCCTGGAGCGCATTGGAAGATTCGATCCGCAGCGAGCCAGAGAGCGTTTCCTCTCGGCCTTTTCGCCTGCCCACACGCGCCACATCCTCTTCGCCGGCAAGAAAGTCGGCTTCTTTGTCGTCAAGCCAGAAGCAGGCGGCTTGCTTCTGGACCACCTCTACATCAAACCAGGCTATCAGGGCCAAGGTGTTGGCGCTGCCGTTCTGGCAGAAGTCTTCGCCCTGGCCGATCGGGCCGCTTGCTTCGTTCGGGTGGGCGCGCTACGGGAAAGCGACTCCAATCGCTTCTATGTGCGGCACGGGTTTGTCCTGGTTGAGCAGACAGAATTCGATAACTACTACGTCCGCCATGCCATCAATGCGCTCTAACCAGCGCATCAAGTACGCAAAGACGCACTCGCGCGAGCGATGGCGTTGGACTTGAGAGAATGAGCGGAGCAGAGTCATGACCAAGGAAACGTTCGTCCAGATTGTTGTTTCGCAACTGAAAGGCTCGGCGACACGAGACGAGTTCATAGCGCCGACAGACTGCGGAATGGATGGCGAAGCATCCCGACTGCATCAGCTACGAGGTATTTGAGGGAGCGAAGGGCGCGATTGCCGATCGGATCGTGTCGTCGTCGAAGGCCGGCGCTCTGCGTGGAAACGAAGACTATGCAAACACAGAGATTGCGACAGGTATGCAGCGAATCGTCGAGCGCTACAGTAGTTTTTTCGGGACACCGGTTGCGCTTTGATGGCTCCGTGGAGTCCAACAGATTGCTGCACGCGACGCGCGAAGACGTACGCGCGTGATAGCCGGCGTTGGGTTTATGAGTAAGCATTTCCGAACATCTGCGCTCGCCGCTGTTGCCGGTTCCATTGCTCTCCTAATGTGGATGCCGTTCAGAAGTCCCTGCCTGCTGAATATGGATCGTTCGGCAAAACCAATTCAGCTAGCCGAGCCCGGAGAGAGCGTCTACGGAATGCTCGTCTGCGATGACTTCCGCCCCGTGTTCTGGCATTGGACGGCAGTGGTTGTCTTCATCGCTCTGGTCTCGCTTGTTGGTTATGTGGCAGGCCGTGCCGCATCGGGCGCGGTTGCGGCAGCTTCGTCTCTCACGCTGGCAATTCTTGCGGGACACACCGTGTACCCATGGTTCGAGGCTTATTGGATCACGGCAGTCGAATCATTATTTGCAATTGCTGTCGCGGGCGTCCTCGGCGCTGGCGGTGGTTGGCTTGCGAGCAAGAAGGCCCAACGATGCGTTCAAGAGGCGACGCGCAAACGCGCGCGTGATGACCTACGTGGCCGACGTTAGGGTGCAAGAAGAGTGGCAGCAGTAGTTCTCCTGCCGGGAATGGACGGATCCGGCTTGCTCTTCGATGAGTTCGTTTCGGAGCTGCGATGCAGATCGGTCGTTGTCTCCTATCCGACGGATCAGCCATTGGGGTATGAAGAGCTGGAGCAACATGTGCGCTCACTCCTTCCCGGCGATGAACCGTTCGTCTTGTTGGCGGAATCCTTCTCCGGCCCACTGGCCATCGCATTGGCGGCGAGTCCTCCGCCACAACTCAAGGCGGTCGTCCTGGTCTGCACCTTCGCGAGGTTGCCCGTTCCGTCATTTGCGTTGCAGTGGACCAGGCCCATCAGCCTGTTGCCGCTTTGGCGTGCTCCGATGCTCCTGACTTCCCGAGTCTTGTTTGGTCGCTTTCGTTCCGCCGCCAAAGACGTGCTGCTTCGCCATGCCATCGACAGCGTGGCACCGAAGGTGTGGAGAGCAAGACTCAAGGCTGTTCTGTCTGCAGACAAGACATCCTCTCTATGTCGCATCCACGTCCCGCTGTTGTACCTCCGTGCTTGTCAAGACAGGGTGGTCTTTCCCGCTGCATCGGCGGTAATCTCAGCGCATGTACCAGGGAGCAAGGTGGATTCAATTGACGGACCTCATTTCTTGCTGCAAACAAAACCACAAGAGTCTGCGGCGGCGATCAGGGCATTTGCCGTGGAACACGGCCTTGCGCTCTAGCAAACGGCAGGTTTAAAGAAGTGCATGTCTCTCGCCAACAGCGCCGAGCCGTGGCAAGGTCAAGAGCAAAGCACACGGTTTCACAGTCGAACGCGAGGTCGCGTGCATCGCGTCGCATTGCTCTCAAGACAAAGTGGAGGGAGCGCCATTCTCAGCGCTTCACTGCACTGCAGAAGCTGGCGTTGATTGTTGAGCTCATCTTCGTAGCTTCCGGCGGTCCGCTTGTGGATGCTTTCTACAAGGGAGGTTGGTTCTTCGACAAGGTAAGTCCTCGTAAAGAAAGCAATGAAACCTAACCGCATCAAGTTCGCGCGTACTGCGCGCCCGACTCCACCAAGTGCGATGCACTCTGTTCGCGGCATATTGGCGGCGTTGGCCGAGAAGGA
>NZ_DAINNK010000089.1:0-4269 GCF_036735925.1 Povalibacter sp. | reverse complement strand
GAAGGAGGAAGAACAATGAAATCACATGCATTCTTCGTTTGGATCGCGATGCTCGTTGCATTCTCCGCAAATGCGCAGATGGAAGAAATCGTTGTCACTGGTATGCGCTCTGGCGAATACAGTGAAATGCCTGCAGTGACAATCAAGAAATCTGCGGACTTTCTGGTACAAGAGATCCGCCTTGTCAATGACAGCCGATCCCCGGAGCTTCGTAAGAAGGAAATCATCTCCACGATCGATGCGATGCTCAGACGCGCATCATCGGAGAAGCGCATAGCCCTATCGTATGGAGAGGGGTTTCTGGAACCAGTGGAACTCAACGACGAGTCTCTTCAGATTCTGGAAGACAAGAAGCGTACCGATACGAGCACGATCGACATATTCGTCAAGACGACATTGGCTGCCAGTGATAATGCGAAGGAACGGATTGCAGAGCTGCGTGCGTTCATTGGACGTGCGCAGCTTGCCGGGCGAACAGAAATTGAGCCTCTCGGCGACATTGGTCTGAGCATCGTGAATCCGGAGCGATATCGCTACGACATCCTCGCAAAGATCTCCGAGGAAAATGCTCGCATAGTCCAGGCAATGGGAACCAAGTGTCGCATCAAGCTTGGGGGTCTTGAGGGCCGAGTTCAGTGGGAGCGCACAGACGTTGCTGAACTCACATTGTTCATTCCATACGGCATCGAGGTTACCGACTGCACGTATGCGCCCTAACAATGGCGTACAAGAGGACACGACCGAGGGATACTTCTGGACTCTCTTGGTTGGGCAAAGATAGGCGGTAATCCTGAGCCGATTTTTGTTCGGTCCAGCGGCGATTGTCGGCGGTATCGTTGGACCCGGACGGCGGGATTGTTGTAGTCGTTGGTTTGGCGTTCTGGGTTGCTGTCGGAACAGGAACCTATGCACTTACGCATTAATAGCTGCGGCGTGCCCCCAAACACGGTGGCTCCGACTCGCAGAGGCGAGGCGCCTCTGCCCGCGCCACAGCGGTGGCGTTAGGCACCAGAGCACACATCCCATGCCAGTCATTACCCTCCGCGAGATCACTGCTGATACGGTGCGTCAGATAACGAGTCTATCGGTCAGACCGGAACAGGCGCACTTTGTGGCAGGCAATGCAATTTCGCTTGCCGAGGCGCTCTTCTCTCAGGAAGCGTGGTACAGGGCGATCTATCAAGGGGAATCCCCGGCGGGCTTCGTCATGCTGCGGGATGAAACGCTCAGAGCCAATCCACCATCACAGCCGAAGGTGGGCCTGTGGCGATTCATGATCGACGCCAGATTCCAAGGTCAGGGCACAGGCAAGGCTGGACTCGAGCAGGTCATCTCACATGTGCGAAGCAAGCAAGTCTTTGCGTCCTTGAGTACTTCTTATGTTCCTGGTCCGGGCTGTCCTGAGCCGTTCTACAGGCGTTTCGGTTTCAGGCCTACCGGCAAGTTCAATGCGAAAGGCGAAGTCATGCTTGAGCTCATCCTCTCTTCCAATGGGACCTGACCTCCGTCAAGGGGCACGCCGACGCGCAGGTCACCGCCCTTTACGTCGAACGGCAGGACTGAGATTGCGCGCATGAAGAACCCTCGATGCGAGCTGGGGTTGTTGATGGCTGGAGCCATCGCTTGTGCTGGCTGCACTGACGGAGTGCCCGTGGTTCTCGAATCGCGACGCTTTGCTTCGCCGGATTTGAAACACGAGGCAACGGTGGAGGCTGTAGACAATGCCCTTGGGTTTGGCCTTGGCGCCATCTACGATGAGGTCCACGTCTGGGTTCCTGGCGCCACGTTCCAGCACGGTGACTCCGACAGTACTGCTGTTTTCTATGCGGAGTCGGCGTATCCCGAGGGCGTTGGTCCCACGGTGCGCTGGCTTAATCCACATCGGCTTGTTATTCAGTATCCGGAGAAGAATCCCCCAGGCCGCATGAAGAGCGAGATGTTGGGCATCTCCATTACGTACGAGGCCGTTCCTCTTGAAGCGTATGCCGCTGCGCAATCTGCATCAGAGCCATAACAAGTTTGCTCAAGAGCCGACGAGCCGAAAGGCGCCGCGCGGCTCAACAACAGCGTCTTAAGGAGAAAGAATGCAGATCACTACGCCAAGCTGGCGCTCGAATCTGCCATGTCCATGCTGTGGGCAAGGCCACCCGATGCTCGTAGCATGCACACGCTGCGGACATATCGCCGCGGAATGCGAAGAGGTCGGGACTTTCTTTCCGAATGCATCCAACCTGGAAGCAAGCAGAATCGTAGCCGTGTACTGTCTGCGGTGCCTCAGGCCGCAGGTTGTTTGTTGCCGCTACATCAGAGCAGATTCAGTGCGCAGGCTTCGTGCCCGGGCAGTACCAATGAGAGCGCTGCGCCCCAACAAGCGGATCAAGTTCGCGCGCACTGCGCGCCCGACTCGCAGAACCGATGCGCTCTTGCTCGCAGCCTACCTACGCCGTTAGCCATGGAGAACGAATCACAAGAGCATCAGATTCTGGAACTTGGAGGTCCGCATGGATCGCTGACGTTGCAAGCACTTCTGATGGGCGACCATGAAGAGGCCGGATACGCAGTGATTGCGACCGAGGCCGATGGTTTCAAAGGATCCTCATCATTCCACTTTGATGCAATTCGTCTGGCAGCATTCGTCCGGGACCTGGACAGGTTGCGGCAGGGTGAGGATGGAAAAGCGGTGTTTGAGCTACCGCAGTACCCGGACTGCCAGATCATTGTTCAGCCCGCCCATGCGCCAGAGTTCGCATCCGTCAAAGGCGTCATTGGGTCCGTGGTGGGTGTTGCACCGGGACTGGGTTATCGGCTCTCAGTCCGGTTCGGGTTCTACTTTGAACGCAGGCAGTTGGATCAGCTTTGCAACCTGTATTGGTCTAGAGCGCATGTACGCCAACAAGCGTTAGGCGAGAGCACGATTTGATCCGGGCGTTGGCCCGCCCGCACACAAACAAACAGCACCATGCCCACACCTGTCATCGTCGCTTTGGACTTCCCTACCGGGACCGAAGCCATCGCCCTGGTCCACTCGCTCGGGGTCGAGGCTTCGTTCTACAAGGTCGGCCTGCAGTTGCTCACCGAGGAAGGTCCGGGTGTCGTTCGCGAACTGGTCACGCTCGGCAAGCACGTTTTCCTGGATCTCAAGCTTCACGAGATTCCCAACTCCGTCTCCGGCGCAGTCTGCGCAGCTGGCAAGCTCGGTGCCTCCATGGTCACTGTCCATGCTTCGGGCGGTTCGGCCGTGCTTCGCGCCGCCGTCGCTGCCGCAGCGCCGTTCCCCAACCTCAAGGTGCTGGCGCTGACCGTCATCACCAGCCTGGCGGACAACGACCTTCCCGAAATCGGCCTTGCTCCTTCCGTTCAGGAGCAAGTAGAGCGCCTGGCCAAGCTCGCGGCAGCGTGCGGCTGCCATGGTGTGGTGGCTTCGGCCAACGAAGCAGCCTACCTGGTCAGCCAGCTTCCGCGGGGCATGCTCATCGTGACACCCGGTATTCAGCTTGCGGGTGCAGCGGCAAACGATCAGACGCGCATCGCTACGCCGCAACTGGCGCGCAGGTCTGGGGCGACACACATCATTGTCGGCCGCTCCATCACGCAAGCAGCCGATCCGCGGGCAGCGTTCAGAACGGCAGTCGCGGGCATGGTCGGTGCGATTGCGGGCTAGCCAACGCGTGAAGTACGTTCGCTTTTCTTGCGAAATGCAGCCGACTTTGACCTGTTGCCGATGCCCATGCAGCCGCCCGCCTTCGACGTCGAAGTCTTCCGCCCCAAGGAATCGCCATGCCAAGCACTTTGATAGAAGTTCGCCGCTCCTACCGTCCGGAGCAAGAAGCCGGCATCGTCGAAGCGGTGCAGGCGGCGCTCGTCGAAGGTTTCAAGATTCCCGAGCAAGACCGCTGTGTCCGGCTCGTGTCGTATGAGCCTCACCGGTTCATCTGCTCACCCGATCTGACCAGGCCGGAGTGCTATACCGTCATCACGGTAACTGCGTTTGCTGGACGTTCGCTGGACGCCAAGCGCAATCTCTCGGGGCATTACCGAGCGGCTCGAGGAGCTGGGCATTCCGGCGAGTCATGTCACGATCATCCTCAATGAGGTTCCGCGAGAAAACTGGGGCTTGCGGGGTGGCAGGCCCGCTTCGGAAATTGAGCTTGGTTTCAAGGTCGAGGTTTAGGTAGTTTGACTGCCGTGAAGTCCTGGGATGTCAGGACTGGGGATTCTGTAGGTCAGGCTTTAGCCTGACTGTTTTCAGGCCGGCTAAAGCCGGCCCCA
>NZ_DAINNK010000088.1:0-18002 GCF_036735925.1 Povalibacter sp. | reverse complement strand
GCGCGGAGGAGGGGAAGAACAAAACGCACTTGCGCTTAAGTCAGTGCCATTGGGCTGAAGCCTGACCTGCAGCAAGACGGCTGGACGCGCCCGGTGCCGCTTCCTAGACTCTCGTCCCCTTCGTATTTCGTTTCGCGGAGAATCGTCATGGCCGCCGTCCCGCAAGCGCAGCAGCCGCTGTTGCGCGACATGTCCCTCTTCCGTCAGCAGGCCTTCATCGGCGGACGCTGGGAAGACGCGCCGGACGGCAAGGTCAAGCAGGTGTTCAATCCGGCGAATGGCAAGCTCATCGGCACCATTCCCAATCTCGGCGCGGACGCGGCGAAGCGCGCCATCGACGCCGCAAACCAAGCGCTGCCCGACTGGCGCGCGCGCACGGCGAAGGAACGCGCGCAGATCCTGCGCAAATGGTTCGACCTGATGATGGCGAACCAGGAAGACCTCGCCATCCTGATGACGGTCGAACAGGGCAAGCCGCTTGCCGAGAGCCGCGGCGAAATCGCGTATGCCGCTTCCTTCATCGAATGGTTTGCCGAAGAAGGCAAGCGCGCCTACGGCGATGTGATTCCCTCGCACGGCCGCGACAAGCGCATCGTCGTGCTGAAGCAGCCGATCGGCGTCACGGCCGCGATCACGCCGTGGAATTTTCCTGCCGCGATGATCACGCGCAAGGCTGGTCCGGCACTCGCGGCCGGTTGCACGATGGTGATCAAGCCGGCGGAACTCACGCCCTATTCCGCGCTCGCCATGTGCGTGCTGGCGGAGAAGGCCGGCATGCCGCCTGGCGTCATTTCCGTCATCACCGGCGACTCGCGCCCGATCGGTGCGGAGTTCACCAGCAATCCCCTCGTGCGCAAGCTGAGCTTCACCGGCTCGACGGCGGTGGGCAAGGTGCTCATGTCGCAGTGCGCGACCAACGTGACCAAAGTGTCGCTGGAACTCGGCGGCAATGCGCCCTTCATCGTGTTCGACGATGCCGATCTCGATGCCGCCGTCGCCGGCGCGCTCGCCTCGAAGTATCGCAACGCCGGCCAGACCTGCGTCTGCGCCAACCGCCTGTTCGTGCAGAGCGGCATCTACGATCGCTTCGCGGCAAAGCTGGCCGACGCCGTGAAGGCGATGAAGGTCGGCGACGGCCTGGAGCAGGACACCAAGATCGGTCCGCTGATCGACGACAAGGCCGTGAACAAGGTCGAAGAACACGTGCAGGACGCGGTGAGCAAGGGCGCGACAGTGCTCTACGGCGGCAAGCGCGGCGATGCCGCCGGCAGCTTCTACACGCCGACCGTGCTGACCGGCGTGACGGCCGACATGCTGGTGATGCGCGAGGAAACCTTCGGTCCGCTGGCGCCGCTGGTGAAGTTCGACACCGAAGAAGAAGTGATCCGTCTCGCCAACGACACCGAGTTCGGCCTGGCGAGCTACTTCTACAGCCGCGACATCGGCCGCATCTGGCGCGTCGCCGAAGCGCTCGAGTGCGGCATCGTCGGCATCAACGAAGGCATCATCTCCACCGAGGTCGCACCGTTCGGCGGCGTGAAGGAAAGCGGCATCGGCCGCGAAGGCTCGAAATACGGGCTGGAGGACTACATGGAGATCAAGTACCTCTGCTTCGGCGGCATCTGATCTAAGGAGCACCCGCGCCGATGGATTCCGTCGACTGCGTAGTCATCGGCGCCGGTGTCATCGGCCTGGCGGTCGCGCGCGCGCTGGCGCTCGCCGGTCGCGAAGTCATCATTCTCGAAGCCGCCGATGCCTTCGGCACCGGCGTCAGTTCGCGCAGCAGCGAAGTCATCCACGCCGGCATCTACTATCCACGCGGCTCGCTCAAGGCGCAGCTGTGCGTCGCCGGCCGCGAACTGCTGTATCCGTTCTGTGCGCGTACCGGCGTCGAACATCGCTGCTGCGGCAAGCTGATCGTCGCGACATCGGATGAGCAGGTCGAAGACCTGCGGCTGATTCACGCCGCCGCCCTCGGCAACGGCGTGCGGCTCGAATGGCTGAGCGAGGCGGCGGCGCGCGAACTCGAACCGGAACTGCACTGTCGCGCCGCGCTGTTCTCGCCGCTGACCGGCATCATCGATACGCACGGCTACATGCAGGCGCTGCTCGGCGAAGCCGAGAATGCCGGCGCGATCCTCGCGGTACGCAACAGCGTGCAGCGCCTGTGGCTGGAGACGTCGACGATCCTGCTCGCCGTGAACCAGAACGAGCGCCCCGATCTGCGCGCCAACCTCGTCGTGAATTGCGCCGGCCTGCATGCGACGCAGGTGGCGAGCAGCATCGAAGGTTTTCCGGCGGAGCACATCCCGCGCGCGTACTACGCCCGCGGTCACTACTTCTCGACCGCGAGCCGCGCTCCCTTCCGGCATCTCATCTATCCGGTGCCGGAACCCGGCGGCCTCGGCGTGCATCTCACGCTCGACCTCGCGGGGCAAGCGCGCTTCGGTCCCGACGTCGAATGGATCGACCAGCTCGACTACACCGTGAGCCTGGAACGCGCCGAACGTTTCTACAGCGCCATCCGCCGCTTCTGGCCGGCACTCGAAGACGGCAAGCTGGTACCGGCGTACGCGGGCATCCGGCCGAAGATCAGCGGCCCGGGCGAACCGGCGGCGGACTTCCGCATCGACGGCCCGCAGTCGCACGGTGTGAGCACTGTCATCAATCTGTTCGGCATCGAATCGCCGGGCATCACGGCGTCGCTGGCGATTGCGGATCACGTGGCGGCGCTGGTGCCGCGGCATCAATGAAGAGAATGGCCGCAAAAAGGCGCAAAGAGACGCAAAGTTCAGAGAAGAAATTTCTCTTCTCATTTGAGTGTTTTGCGCCTTTTTGCGGCCATTCTCTTTTCTGAAGATCAGAACATGAAAGCAAAAGTGAAATGGGTCCAGGACGTGATGTTCCTGGGCGAATCGGGTTCCGGCCACAGCGTCGTGATGGACGGCGCGCCCGATGCGGGCGGGCGCAACGTCGGCTTCCGGCCGATGGAAATGATGCTGATGGGCCTCGCCGGCTGCTCGGCCTTCGACGTCGTACTGATACTCAAGCGCAGCCGCGAGGACATCACCGACTGCGTCGTCGACGTCGACGGCGAGCGCGCCGAGACCGACCCGAAAGTCTTCACCCGCGTGCGGATGCACTACATCATCACGGGCCGCAACCTCGATGCGAAGAAGGTCGAACGCGCCGTGAAACTGTCGGAAGAAAAGTATTGTTCGGCGTCGGCAATGTTCGGCAAGACCGCGACGCTGACGCATACGATCGAGATTCGAGAGGCGTAAGAGCGGAGTTCACACGGAGATCACGGAGGCCACGGAGAAGACAAAGAAGAAATTTCCACGGGGGACACGGGGAGCACGGGGTCTCGGAACAGAAATTTTCTTTCCCCGTGCTCCCCGTGTTCCCATTCTTTCCCCCGTGGAAATTCTCTTCTCCCTTCCGACCTCCGTGGTCTCCGTGATCTCCATGTGAAACTCCTGATCTTCTTCGACAACCGAGGAACCCACGATGAAACGCACAGCAACGGCAGTCTGGAACGGTGGCCTGAAAGACGGCAAGGGGACGATCTCGACGGAGAGCGGCGTGCTGAGCAGCACGCAGTATTCGTTCAACACGCGCTTCGAGGAGGGCAAGGGCACGAATCCCGAGGAGCTGATCGCGGCCGCACATGCCGGCTGCTTCTCGATGGCGCTGTCGGCGCAGCTCGGCGGTGAAGGCAAGACGCCGGAATCGATCGAGACGGAAGCGGCGGTGACGCTGCTCAAGACGGAGGCGGGATTCACGATCACGGCCGTGCATCTGAAAGTGCGCGCCAAGATTCCGAACATGACGCCGCCGGAGTTTCAGAAGTTTGCCGAAGCGGCCAAGGCGGGCTGCCCGGTATCGCGCCTGCTCAAAGCCGAGATCACGATGGAGACGCGGCTGGCGGGATGGACCTGAGACTCTTCTTTCCTCCTGTGGGGCCGGCTTTAGCCGGCTCTGAAAAAGGCCGGCTGAAGCCGGCCCCACAGTAAGAGAAAGAAAAGCAGTTCCTATGTTTCCATCCCATCGTCCGGATGACCCGGCGTTCCAGATGCATATCTGCGCGCCCAGAAATAGCAGACCACGGCGAGCACCACGCCTGCCGTCATCAGCAGCGCCAGCGTTGCCAGCGTGCCGTCGTTGAAGACGGCGACGGCCATGCCGGCCAGCGTCGACACCAGCGATTGCAGCGAGCCCATCAGCGCCGCGGCGGCGCCGGCGGTTTTTCCGTGCGGTGCGAGGCCAAGCGCGGTCACGTTCGGCGTGACGCGCGCGGTGCACAGGAAGAACGCGAACTGCAGGATGATCGCGAACCACAGCGGCAGCGACACGAACGCAGCCGATGCGACCAGCAGCACACCCACGACCGGCGGCCACCAGATCGCGCGCGACAGGGATTCGGCCGGGCCCATGCTGCGCAGGGCGCGCACGTTCAGGCGACTCGCGGTCAGGAATGCGATGCCATTGAGGCCGAGCAGCCAGCCGTACTGCTGCGGCGTCAGCGCATAGAGTTCCTGCATCACCGTGGCCGAGCCGGTGACATAGCAGAACAGCGCGCCGATGGCGAAGCCGCCCAGCAGCGAATAGGCCACCAGCGCCGGATCGAGCAGCAACCGCGCGTAGGTGCGCACGACATGCGGGGTACTGAACGGCACGATGTTCAGTGCATCGCGCGATTCGCGCAGCAGGCTGTGCATCGCGATCAGCAAGGCCACCCCCAGCGCCGCCTGGAACACGAACGTACCGCGCCAGCCGACCAGCGTGATGACCCAGCCGCCGAGCGTCGGCGCCACGATCGGCCCGAGCGAGACGATCGACATCAGGATGGCGAAGGCGCGCGCCGCCTCGTGCGGCTGGCAACGATCGCGGATGATCGCGCGCCCGATGACCAGGCCGCCGCAGGCGCCGAGCGCCTGCACCACGCGCATGAGCGTGAGCATGGTCATGTCGCTGGCGAACGCACAGCCCATCGCGCCGAGAACGTACAGCGTGAAGCCGACGTACAGCGGCGGTTTGCGGCCGAAGCGGTCGCTGATCGGCCCGTACAGCAATTGTCCGATCGTGATGCCGACGAGATACGCGGCCATGGTGCGCTCGACGCCCTGTTCGGCGAATTCGCGCTCGATCATGGGAAAGCCCGGCAGGTACATGTCGATCGAGAACGGACCGACGCCGCTCATGGCGCCGACGAGCAGCAGCCAGCCGGGAATGCGATGGGATCGGGAGTCGAGGGTCATGAGACGAAGGCGGAGAACGACAGCGCACAGAGTACACAGTCTGTCTTCCTGACACAGCTTGCGCGGACTGCCCGTTCCAAACACGGCGGGATGGGGCATCATCGCAGCCCTGCATCAGCCGTCACCGAAATGCGAGGCGAATCATGACCACCGGTACCTGTCTGTGCGGCACGGTTCGTTACGAGGTGACGGGTCCCTGCCAGTGGATGACGCATTGCCACTGCTCGATGTGCCGCAAGCATTCCGGCTCGTTGTTCGGTACGACGCTGGGCGTGCCGGAACAGAATTTCCGCTGGTTGCAGGGCGAGGATGCGATCGTTCACTACCGGTCGTCGCCCTCTTTCCAGCGACCCTTCTGTCGCGAATGCGGATCGCCCGTGCCCGACATCGCGGGCGGCATGGCGATCTGTCCTGCCGGCGGCCTCGCCGACGATCTGGACGCAAAGCCGCAGGCGCACATTTTCGTGGCGTCGAAATCGCCGATGCACGAACTCACCGACGATCTGCGACAGTTCGAGGAATATCCGCCGGGCTACGGCACGGCAGTGCCGGCGCCGCAGAATCCCGCCGCGGCGGACAGCGGCGACACGATTCACGGCAGTTGCCTGTGCGGCGCCGTGGCGTTCGAGATCGACGAATCCCCGCGCAACGTCGTGAACTGTCACTGTTCGCGCTGCCGCCAGAGCCGCGGCACGGCGCACGGCGTGAACTTCTTCACGCGACTCGACAAGCTGCGCTGGACGCGCGGCGCGGACAAGGTCCGGACCTACAAGGTGCCGGAGGCGCAGCTTTTCTCCACCAGTTTCTGCGCCGACTGCGGCAGCACGCTGCCTTCGGCGTTCGCGCCGATCAAGCGTTACATCGTGCCCGCCGGCGGCCTCGATACGCCGCTGCCCATCAAGGCGGGAATCAACATCTGGGTCGGTTCGCGTGCGCCGTGGTTCGAGCTGACCGACGGTCTGCCGACGTATGAAGAGATGCCGCCGCCGGATCGGGTGCGGGACGTGATGTTCTAAGGAGCGGAGTGACGAAAGTCACGAGGTCAGACGCACCCGTGACTTCCGTACCCTCGTGACTTTCGCCCCGTGACTTCCGTCACTCACGCCAGCGACAGGTCCCAGAACGCCGCTTCGATCTTGTGCCCATCCGGATCGCGCACGAAGCAGCCGTAGTACGGCGCGCCGTATTCCTCGCGCGGGCCCGGAGCGCCATCGGGTGTCGCACCTCCGGCGATCGCGGCGTCATAGAACGCATGTACCTGCTGCTTGCTGGCCGCGACGAATCCGAAATGCGTGCCGTTGCCGACCGCCGCGGGCCTGCCGTCGTACGGCGAGCCGACCCAGAACTCCGGGTACTGCCGGCCGTACGCCACCGCTCCTGGATGCTGCATGAGTCGCTTGCAGCCGAGGGACGCGAGCACGCGATCGTAGAACGCGCACGAGCGTTCGAAATCATTCGTGCCGATGGATACGTGCGAGAGGATGCTCGGATTGGCGTCGGACATGGCGGCTCCCTTCGTCGATGACTGGGCAGGCCGCGAACCTTAGCAGCAGAACAAGACAGCTCATGGCAGCGTTGGCAATGCGGGTCGCTCGATGCACTCCCCCACGCCGCCCTGCCCCGCAAGCGAGGATCAGAGCACGTTCGGCTTGCGCAGGTTCGTGAGCGGTCGCCGATACGACGGATCGTCCGGGCTGCGCGCAGGCGTGCCGTTGCCGGCGATGTCCGGAATGTCGCTGAAGGGAATCGGCATCGTCGGCACCATGCCGGACCATTCGATGGCGTTGGTGCGCAAGGCGATCTTCCATGTGCCGTCGCGACGTTCGAGCCGGTCGATGTAGCGCCCGCCGGCGATCCAGTTGGAATCGTCGCGATTGCGTCCGACGAAGAGATAGTAGGTTTCCGTGTGCGCGACATCGCCGTCGATGTCGCAGGTGTGATTCAGCAGGTTGTGATGCGTCGCGTGCTGGCCCTGCTCGTGCAGCTGCGACGCCCAGTCATACAGTTCCCTCGGCCCGCCGACGAACGGCCCCGCCGCGATCACCGCGTCATGATGAAAGGCCGACAGGAACACCTCGCGATCGAACCGGTCCATGCCGCGACTGAACCGGATCAGGCAGTCGAGGATGTCCTGGCGGTCGAGAAGTACGGCGAGACGCGTTTGCTGGGTACTCATGATCTTTCTGGAACTTGAATCAGGAGAATGGCCGCAAAAAGGCGCAAAAGACTCAAATGAGAGAAGAAATTTCTTCTCTGAATTTTGCGCCCCCTTTGCGCCTTTTTTGCGGCCATTCACTTCGCTCACACCGGCGACCAGATCGGCGCCCCGCGCTGCGCCCGCAGCGACGGAATCACTTTGCCGTCGATGTCGGTCACGCCATAGTCTTGGGCCACCTCGGCAGTAATGAACGTGCCGCCCGAGCGTTTCATGAGATTCGGATCGTTCAGCAGCGCCGCGATCACGCGGCCGGGAAATTCCGGCGAACAGCCGATGGACGGATGGGTGACGACCTGCTGCTTCATCGCCGGATTGCGCGCCAGGTTGCGTTCGGCGCGTTCGGTGAACGTGAGTCCCTGCCACAACGACAGCGAGGCAACGTTGTGCGGCTTGAGTTCGATCGCCATGTCGCGCGACATGCGATCGACCGCCGACTTGCAGGTGCCGAAGACGACGCCGTACGTATAGGTGACGCCGACGTAGCCCGAGATCGCGACGATCAATCCCGACTGCTGCGGCACCATGATGTGCGCCGCATGCCAGGCGGCGACGAAGTTCGAGCGCACGCCGACGTCGACCATCTCCCAGTTGGAAAGCGGCTTGTCCCAGAAAGGCCGCGGTTCGGTCAGGTCTTCGGGAAGGGCGAACGCATTGTTGACGAGGAGGTCGAGCCGGCCCTGTTCGCGCCGTACCTGCTCGAACAGTGCGGCGACCTGTTCGTCGTTGGCGTGATCGACCTGGACCGCGATGCCCCTGCCGCCGCGTTGCGTCGCTGCCGCGGCGGTTTCGCCGACCGTACCGGGCAGCGGACAGGACCCCGGCGTCACGGTGCGTCCGGTGACGTACACCGTGGCGCCTTCGCTCGCGAGCGCGAGCGCAATGCCCTTGCCGATCCCGCGGCTGGCGCCCGTGACCACCGCGACTTTGCCTGTGAGCGTGCCCAAACGGATCTCCCGAACCGGCCAGCAAGGATCGTTCGAATCTGCCAGAAGATACGCGGCCCGGGCTTTTTGCGCGACACTGCCGCTGCACGAACAGACCGATGAGAATTCCGATATCGTAGCTGCCGTAAATCCGAGAGGCGTCTTCTACGACATGAAGTACGGAATCATTTCAATGCTGCGCACCGGCATCGCGCTGCCGGTGGACGGTGGCTACGTCACGGCCTGACCCATGCGCGCCATCATTCTCCCCGTCACGCCGTTTCAGCAGAACTGCTCGATCGTCTGGAACGAACAAAACCGTCGCGCCGCCGTGGTCGATCCGGGCGGCGATCTGGACCGCGTGCTGGCGCAACTCGACAAGGAAGGACTCACGCTCGAGAAGATCCTGCTGACGCACGCGCATCTCGATCACGCGGCGGGCACGGCCGAACTCGCGAAGCTCAAGGGCGTGCCCATCGAAGGGCCCCACGAAGGCGACCGCTTCTGGATCGACGGCCTGCCCGAAGCCACGCGCAAATACGGCTTTCCGCCCGCAGAATCGTTCGAGCCGGATCGCTGGCTGAATCAGGGCGACACCGTCACGGTCGGCGGCGAAACGCTGGAAGTCTTTCACTGCCCCGGCCACACGCCGGGGCACGTCGTGTTCTTTCATCGCGGCGTGCGTGTCGCGTGGGTGGGCGATGTGCTGTTCGCCGGCTCCATCGGCCGCTCGGATTTTCCGGGCGGCGATCACGCCACGTTGCTCAGTTCGATCCGCGAACGCCTGTTTCCGCTCGGCGATGACGTGACGTTCGTGCCCGGTCACGGACCGACGTCCACCTTCGGCAATGAACGACAGACGAATCCGTTCGTGGCGGATCGGCTGTTCGGGAAGTGACATCGACCGAGGACGACCGAAGCGGCAATCGAATCCGCTTCGATCGCAACGCATCAGCTCCCTGCGGTACCGCCCGTCTGTGCCCGGATGAACCGGACGATGCTGACGCTGAGCGCCGGCGCAAGCGGCAGCGACGGATCGCGATACGAGGCGAGCTGCTTCGACTGCTCGTTCGGCACGAGTTTCAGGACGTGATTCATTCCCTCGACGATCACCAGTTCGGTTGCCGGATTCGCCGCGTGCAACGATTGCGCGGCCTGTACCGGCAGCTGGATGTCGGTGTCGCCCTGAACGAGCAGGCATGGCACGCGCAGATCCCTGATCGCTTCGGTCGGAACGATCCTGAACCAGTCGATCAGATAGGGCTGCACGCTCGGGCGATAGAGCGTCATCAGCGCCGGCGGCACATCCTGGACCGACTGGCCGCTTTCGAGCGTAGTCAGGATCTTCTCGTTCGTCTGCGCGAGTTCTGGCGGCAGTCTTCCCCTGAGCTGCGACCGCAGAATCTGCGGCGCGCTCTGCGCGGGGCCGGCAATGGAGACGTAGGCGCGAGCTTCTCCGGCGCGCGCGACGAGCAAGCCGATCGTCGCGCCTTCGCTGTGCCCGATGATCACGACGTTCGGGAAGCGTGGGTCCCCCAGCAGAAGCTTCACCCACGCCTGCGCATCGGCGACCAGGTCGTGGAATACCAGCTTCGATTCGTCGGTCAGCGCTGCGGCGCTGGCGCCGACGCCGCGCTTGTCATAGCGCACGGTCGCGATGCCGTCCTGCGCCAGCGCGGTCGCCAGCAGTTTGAGACTGTCATTCCTGGTCATCGGATTGTTGCCGTCCCGGTCCGTCGGCCCGGAACCGGCGATGATCAACGCCACCGTCTGCGACTTGCCTGCGTCCGGCAGCATCAGTGAGCCGTGCAGCTCACCGGTCGGAGTGCTGACCGCGATCAGCTGTTCGACGGCCGCCTGCGTCGATGCTGCAAATGACAGCAGCACGAAGGCGGGAACGAGAGCGAGAATCCTGAACGTCATGGTCGGTCCCTCTTGCATGCAACCCAAGGCACGGAGCTTCTTCTGTAGGTCAGGCTTCAGCCTGACTGTCTTCCGGCCGGCTGTGACCTAAGGAAATGGATAAACCACTTCCTTCGGTCGTCCCGCGGGAAAGCCGGCCCCACCGCAGGAAAGAAACCAGATCAGAACCGCCACGTCCACTGCAATGTCGCACCGCCTTCCGCCATGTGCATCGCCAGCGATGCATTGCTGTTTTCCTCGAGCCCGAGAAAGGCGTCGTTGAAGAACGAGGCGAGAAAGTTGCCGATCGCCATGCCGACCAGCGTGTCGGAAGGATAGTGCCAGCCCGCCTCGATGCGCGCCCATGACGTCCCGAGCGTCATCGCCGTAAGACCGACGTCGGCGGCGCAGCGCCAGCCGTCGCTCATGTCGATCGAGCGCAGGTTGCGCGAAGCCAGACGGGTGTGCACGGCCGAGGATGACGTGTGGCCGGAAGGAAAGCTGGCACTGTCGTCACCGTTCGGACGTTCGCGACCGGTCGCGCTCTTGAGCCCGTTGGTGATCGCTACCGTGCTGCTGACGGCCGCGATGCCGACCAGCGTGCCTTTGGCCTTGTTGACGATCCAGTCGCCGGCATCGGGGCCGCTCGGTGTCGCGGCGATGGTCACGTAGTGCGCCAGCACCGAGGCATTGCGCAGATCGTCGCTCCAGTCTTCGGCGCTGCGCTGCGAGCCGAAGACGGGCGTGTGTTCGCGTGCCCAGTCGGACGTGCGTCGATCCCAGTCGTCGATCTGGAAGGCCGCGGCGCCGAGCAACGGCGCCCAGACCCACGGATCTTTCGCCGCGTTCACCGCCGATTCGCGCACGCGCTCCCAGCCCGGCGCGACCGTCGCGTCTTCACCCCAGCTGCGCCCGTTGGGCAGCGTCGTGCAGCCGCTCAGGACGAGCGTTGCGAATGCGAACAAGAGCACGGTGATCTGCGTCGACATGTTCATGCGGCTTTCCATGGAGCCGCCGGGCCGGCGGCATTGCGTCAGACGCACGCAATCAGGAAATCAATCGCGAGTGTGGCCGTCGCGCGCGTGCCGGAAATCCGCACGAACACTCACTCGTGCCGCAGCGCCTCGATCGGGTCGAGCTGCGCGGCCCGCTGTGCCGGGAAATACCCGAACACGATGCCGACCGCCGCGGAGAACGTGAATGACAGAATGATGATCGACGGGTTCAGCACGAACGGCACGTGGAATGCATTGGTCGCGAGCGCACCGGCCGTCAGTCCGAGCAGGATGCCGATGATGCCGCCCAGTGCGGCGAGCACCACGGCCTCGACGAGAAACTGCAGCAATACGTCGCGCGCCATCGCGCCGACGGCGAGCCGCGTACCGATCTCGCGCGTGCGCTCGGTGACCGACACCAGCATGATGTTCATGATGCCGACGCCGCCGACGATCAGGCTCACGGCGGCGACCGCGCCGAGCAGCGCGGTGAGCACGCGCGTCGAGCTGGTGAAGGTGCTGGCGACTTCCTTCAGATCGCGCACGATGAAATTGTCGGCGGTGCCGGCGCGGACCTTGCGGCGCTCGCGCAGGAGATTTTCGAGGTCCTTCTGCACCTTCTCGGTCGACACGCCGTCGCGCGCGGAGACCAGGATGGCGCCGACATCCGAGTTGCCGGCCATGCGTCGCTGCAGCGTGCGCAACGGAATCACGACCAGGTCGTCCTGGTCCTGGCCGAAGCCGGACTGGCCCTTGGATTCCAGCAGTCCGATGACATTGCAGGACAGCTTGCCGAGACGGATCGTGGCGCCGATGGGATCCTCGCTCTCGAACAGTTCGCGGCGCACCGTGCTGCCGATGATGCACACCGCGGCGCCCGCACGCAGTTCCGAGTCGGAGAAATTGCGGCCGGAGGCCAGCGCCCAGTCGCGCACCTCCAGGAACTTGTCGCTCGTGCCCGTGATCTGGGTCTGCCAGTTGCTGTTGCCGTAGATCGCCTGCGCGCTGCTGTTGGAGGACGGCGCCACCGCCGCCACGCCCGAAATCTGGTTCTCGATCGCCTGGACGTCCGCCAGTTCGAACGGCGGTGCGGCCACGCGCGCGCCGCCCGGCGCGAATCCCTGGCCGCGAAACACCTGCAGCAGGTTGGTGCCGAGCTTGCTGATGTCGGCCTGCACCTGCGCCGTGGCGCCCTCGCCAATCGTGACCATCGTGATGACGGCGGCCACGCCGATCACGATGCCGAGGATCGTCAGCGACGAGCGCAGCACGTTGCGGCGGATTTCGCGCAGGGCGAGGATGACGGCGTTCAGGAACATCAGTGGGTCTCCGCCCGTACCGGCACATTCGCCTCATCGCTTTCGATGGTGCCGTCGCGGAACCGCACGATGCGGCGCGTCCACGCAGCGATGTCCGGTTCGTGCGTGACCATGGCAATGGTGATGCCGCGTTCCTCGTTGAGCCGGGTCAGCACCTTCATGATCTCGATGCTGGTGGCGGTATCGAGATTGCCGGTGGGTTCGTCGGCGAACAGCACGCGCGGTTCGGAAACGATCGCGCGCGCGATGGCGACGCGCTGCTGCTGGCCGCCGGACAGTTCGCTCGGCACGTGGGTTTCGCGGCCGGTGAGACCCACTTCCTGCAGCGCCTTGCGGGCGCGCTGGTGGCGCTCTTCCTTCGGTACGTGGCGATACACGAGCGGCAGCTCGACATTCTCCAGCGCGCTGGTGCGGCTCAGCAGATTGAACCCCTGGAAGACGAAGCCCAGGTAATTGCGCCGCAGCAGCGCGCGCTGATCGGGGCTCATGTTGCCGACCGGCACGCCGAGGAACCGGTAGCTGCCGCTGGTCGGCGTATCGAGGCAGCCGAGGATGTTCATGCACGTCGACTTGCCGCCGCCGCTGGGGCCCATCACCGCCACGAATTCGCCGGGAAAAATGCGCAGGTCGATGCCGCGCAATGCACGCACTTCGCCTTCGCCGTGTCCGTAGACCTTCGTGACCTGCGACAGATCGATGATGGGTTGCGGCGATTCGGGCATGCCGGTCATGACTTCTTCGTCGGCTGTTCGGCGTCGACGATCACGGCGCTGCCGGGCTCGAGCTTGCGCGCCCGCGCCTGCTTGATGCGTTCGGCGACTTCCGGCGGCATGTTGTTCATGCGCTGCGCATCGTCCGGCGCTTCCGGCAGCGGCAGCACCTGCGTGTTGCGTCCGTCCGTGGCGCCGGTGCGGAACATCACCATCGCGGGTTCGCCGTTCTCGATGATCCACGCGCGGCCCATGCGGCGATTGCCGTTCTGCTGCTGCTGACCGCCGCCCCAGCGGCGCGGCATCGGCATGATCGCCGTCAAGGCGCTGCTGCGCTGCTGGGTGCTGGACGGCGCACCGGGCACGTCGACGCCTTCCGGCGTGAAGCGCAGTGCGGCGTTGGGAATCAGCACCGTATCCTGGATGTTGGTCGTGACGATTTCCGCCGTGGCCGTCATGCCCGGACGCAGCAGCAGTTCGGAGTTGTCCACTTCGAGCACGGTTTCGTAGGTGACGACGCCGGTCGAGGTGGCACTCGATGCGCCGCTGCTGGTCGAGGACGAACTCTTCTGCGTGTTGTTCGACGCGAAGTGCACCTGGGTGATGTGCGCCGAGAAATGCCGGTTCGGGAAGGCATCGACGGTGAAGGTCGCGGTCTGGCCGGTTTCCACCGAGCCGACGTCGGCTTCATCGACGGCGACGTGCAGTTCCATCTTCTTCAGGTCTTCGGCGAGCGTGAACAGCACCGGCGCCTGCAGCGACGAGGCCACGGTCTGGCCGGGTTCGACCGACCTCACCAGCACGACGCCGTTGATGGGCGAGCGGATCTCCGCTTTCGACAGATCGGTGAGGACGGTTTCGAGACTGGCTTTCGCCTGCGCGACCGAAGCGCGTGCCGCGGCGGCTTCGCCCCTGGATTGCGCGACGGCGGCTTCGGCGACGTCGAGATCCTGCTGCGAGGGGATCTTGTTGTTGCTCAGTTCGCGCACCTTGAGCAGGCGCTGGTAGTTCGCGTTCGATTCCTTTTCGCCGGCATCGGCCTGCAGCACCCGCGCTTCGGCCGAAGCGAGCGAGCTGCGCGCCTGCAGGACCTGCGCGTTCAGACGCGTCGTGTCGAGCATCGCCAGCAGATCGCCCTTCTTCACCACGTCGTTCACGTCGACATTGACGGCACGCACGGTGCCGGAGAGTTCGACGCCGATGTCGACCTGATTGCGCGGCTCGAGATTGCCGGTCGCAGTGACGGTCACCGTGAGATCGCCCTTGGTGACTTCCTGGGTCACGTAGCGCACCTCGCCCGAACCGCCGCGCAGGAAGACGAAATAGACGATGAGCGCGAGGACGAGCGCGGCCACGATCCATTTGATCCAGGGCTTCCAGGATTGCGGCGCGCGCGTGCCGTAGTCCAGCGTCTGCGCGACGTCGTCGGTGACGGTGTTGGTTGTCATGTCCATCAGGGTAGTTCGTTGGAGGCCGTCGCGGCCGGCGGGAAGACGGACCAGCCGCCGCCCAGGGCCTTGTAGAGCCGGATCAGATTGGAGGTCATTTCGCCGTCGCTGACCGCCAGCGCATCTTCGGCGGAGATCAGCTGACGATCGGCCGTCAGCACGGTCTGGAAATCGACGAGGCCGGAGTTGTACTGCATCAGCGCCAGCTCGCTGGCGAGTCGCGCACTGCCGGCGGAATCGATCAGCGCGGCATGACGGCGCTGTTCGTTGACCCATTGGGTCAGGGAGTTTTCCACTTCCTCGTAGGCCGCCAGCACGGTCGCCTCGTACACGGCCAGCGCCTGGTCGACCTGCGCATTGGTCGCCTTGATGTTCTGGCGGATCGCGCCGGCGCGGAAGATCGGCATGCTCAGCGACACGCCATAGCGGTTCGATTGCACGTTGTCCGAAAACAGGTCGCCCGCGGAACCGGCCGTCACGCCGATCGAGCCGCCGAGCGAGAGTCGCGGATACAGTTCGGCGGTCGCGACGCCGACCTGCGCCGTCTGCGCCGCCAGGCGGCGCTCGGCCGCGCGGATGTCCGGTCGACGGCGCATCACGTCGGCGGGCACGCTCGACACCACGTCCACCGGTGCGACCGGAATCGGTTTGCGTTCGCCGAGCTGCTGCTCCAGCGAGCCGGGCGTCTGGCCGGTCAGCACGGCGAGCCGGTTCTTGCCAGCCTCGAGCGCCGATTCCAGCGATGGCAGCGCGGCAAGCGTGGTCGAGTAGCTGCTCTTCGCCTGCTCGACATCGAGCACCGTGGCGAGGCCGGCCTCGCCACGCCAGGTGGTGATGTCCACCACTTCGCGCTGCGACTCCAGATTGCGCTCGGCATAGCTGAGGCGCGACTGCGAGGTGCGGACGTCGACGTACGCCAACGCAACTTCACCGAGCAGCGAGACGAGAACGTCGCGCAGCTCGGCATCCGCGGCGGCGAGCTGTGCCGTCGAAGACTCGAAGGCGCGGCGCTGGCCGCCGAACAGGTCGATTTCCCAGCTCGCATCGACGCCGCCGTCCCAGGTTTCCTGCTTGCCGTTGATGTCGGAGTCCGAGCGGCTGCCACCGGCGGAGGCGTCGAGCCAGGGCCAGAACGAGGCGCCCGTGATGGCGCGCCGGGCGCGGGCCTCCACCACGCTGGCCTTGGCCTGCCTGAGGGTCAGGTTGTTCGCCAGCGCCTGATCGATGAGCTGATTCAGCGTCGGGTCGTTCAGTACCGTCCACCAGCTCGCGAGCACCGGGGTCTCGGCGCTGTCCGGCTTCACACCGGCCTGCGGCTGCGAATGCCAGGCATCCGGCACCGGCACGTCCGGCGCACGATAGTCCGGCCCGACCGCGCAGGCCGTGAGCAGGCAGGCCAGGGACAGGCACCCTATATTTCGGCCGACTTTTGAGTTCAGAAAATCCACCAGCGATTGTCCTTGCGAGGGCGCGCCGGTGACGGCGGGCCCCGTTCGACGCCGCGGCATGATGACCAAGTCATCCCGCGCCGGTTGCGAAGAAGTGTTACCGATCGTAAAGCGCAGGTCTCTGAAATTTCATGGATTACAGCTCGGTCAGGAAGCGCGGCGCTTATAACGTCCGGTGCTGTGCAACGTCGCGACTGGCCTATGTGCCGGGCAGATCGTTCCCGCACAATCGCTGCCCCTGTTACCACGCCGTTACCGCAGGACTGTGACCACTGCGGCCGGCCCCAAGTTCGACTCCATGACCGCGACTGCGACGACCCGCCTCACCCACCTGCAACGACTGGAAGCCGAGAGCATCCACATCCTCCGCGAGGTGGTCGCCGAGTGCGAACGGCCGGTGATGCTCTATTCCATCGGCAAGGACAGCTCGGTGATGCTGCACCTCGCCATGAAGGCCTTCTACCCGGCCAGGCCGCCCTTCCCGCTGCTGCACGTCGACACGACCTGGAAGTTCCGGGAAATGATCGCCTTCCGCGACGAGACGGTGCGCAAGCTCGGCCTGGAACTGCTGGTGCACATCAACCCGGAAGGCATCGCCCGCGGCATCGGACCGTTCACGCACGGCTCGGCGGTGCATACGGACGTGATGAA
The DNA here is from genome assembly GCF_036735925.1 of Povalibacter sp. Classification (NCBI taxonomy): domain Bacteria; kingdom Pseudomonadati; phylum Pseudomonadota; class Gammaproteobacteria; order Steroidobacterales; family Steroidobacteraceae; genus Povalibacter; species Povalibacter sp. Next base: position 1,127 of record NZ_DAINNK010000088.1, on the reverse strand, counting down.
GACGCAGGGCCTGAAGCAGGCGCTCGACAAGTACGGCTTCGATGCCGCCTTCGGCGGCGCCCGGCGCGATGAGGAAAAATCCCGCGCCAAGGAACGCGTGTTCTCCTTCCGCTCGGCCCAGCATCGCTGGGATCCGAAACGCCAGCGTCCCGAACTCTGGCGCCAGTACAACGCGCGCAAGAACCAGGGCGAAAGCCTGCGCGTGTTTCCGCTGTCGAACTGGACCGAGCTCGACATCTGGCAGTACATCCATCTCGAAAACATCCCGATCGTGCCGCTGTACTTCTCGCAGCCGCGACCGGTGGTGAAGCGCGACGGCGCGCTGATCATGGTCGACGACGAGCGCATGCCGCTCGCGCCCGGCGAAAAACCCGAGATGAAGTGGGTGCGCTTCCGCACGCTCGGCTGCTATCCGCTCACCGGCGCCGTCGAAAGCCGTGCCGCCACCCTGCCTGACATCATCCAGGAAATGCTGCTCACGACCAGTTCCGAGCGGCAGGGCCGCGTCATCGACCATGACAGCGCGGCGTCGATGGAGAAGAAGAAGCAGGAAGGGTATTTCTGAAGATGAATGGCCGCAAAAGGCGCAAAAAGCGCAAAGGTCAGAATCTGACTCCGAATCTTTTTTGCGCTTTTTGCGCCTTTTGCGGCTAATTCCCCGATCCCATGTCCCACAAATCCGATCTCATCGCCACCGACATCCAGGCCTATCTCAAGGCGCACGAGCACAAGAGCCTGTTGCGGTTCATCACCTGCGGCAGCGTCGACGACGGCAAGTCGACGCTCATCGGGCGGCTGCTGTACGAATCGAAAATGATCTTCGAGGATCAGCTCGCGGCGCTGGAGGCGGATTCGAAAAAGGTCGGCACGCAAGGCGGCGATCTCGACTTCGCGCTACTGGTCGACGGCCTCGTCGCCGAGCGCGAGCAGGGCATCACCATCGACGTCGCCTACCGCTTCTTTTCCACCGACAAGCGCAAGTTCATCGTCGCCGATACGCCCGGCCACGAGCAATATACCCGCAACATGGCGACCGGCGCGTCGACCGCCGATCTGGCGATCATTTTGATCGATGCGCGCAAGGGGATCCTGACCCAGACCCGCCGCCATTCCTATCTGGTCAGCCT
>NZ_DAINNK010000087.1:0-18677 GCF_036735925.1 Povalibacter sp. | reverse complement strand
AGCCCGGAAGTAAGGCTTCTCTCGCTCTTGCTGTGGGGCCGGCTTCAGCCGGCCTCTGACTGTAGGTCAGGCTTCCGCCTGACTCCAAAAAGGCCGGCTGAAGCCGGCTCCACAGGAAGATGATGGAGAACAGGATCAGGAAACCCGGATGCCGATCGCCTTCGTCTCCAGAAACTCCTCGATGCCTTCGAGGCCCCACTCGCGGCCCATGCCGCTCTGCTTGTAGCCGCCGAAGGGCAGATCGCCCGTGATGCTCATGCCGCCGTTGACGCTCAGCGCGCCGGCGCGGATGCGCTTCACGACACCGAGCGCGCGCTCCGTGCTGCCGAACACCGCGCCGCCGAGGCCGTAGACGCTGTCGTTGGCGATGCGGATGGCGTCTTCATCGTCCTCGAACGGAATCACCACCAGCACCGGCCCGAAGATTTCCTCCTGCGCGATGCGCATGTCGTTGCGCACATCGACGAAGCAGGTGGGTTCGATGAAGAAACCGCCGCCCTTGTCGGTGCGGACATTGCCGCCGGCCAGCAGCCGCGCGCCTTCCTGCTTGCCGAGTTCGACGTAGCCCTTCACGCGTTCGAGCTGCCGCCTGGAAATCAGCGGACCCATGATGCAGGTCGGCTCGTCGAAGTGACCCCACTTGCTGGCGAAGCCGGCGTAAGCCATTTCCAGCGCCTTGACCGCTTCGGCGTACTTGCTCTTCGGCACCAGCAGGCGTGTCGGATACGCGCAGCCCTGTCCCGCGTGGAACACGACCATCGACCCCATGACGGTCTGCGCGAAGTTCGGCGCGTCGTCGAGCACGATGAACGCGGACTTGCCGCCCAGTTCGAGGAACACGCGCTTCAGGGTCGACGCGCCGTTTTCCATGATGCGTTTGCCGACCGCCGTCGAGCCGGTGAAGGAAATGAGATCGACGCGCGGATCCTTCGTCAGCATCTCGCCGGCCATGGCCGGATCGGCCGAGGTGGTGACATTGAACACGCCCGGCGGCAGGCCGGCTTCGATGGCGAGTTCGCCCATGATCGAGCCCATCAGCGGCGTGTCGGGCGCGGGCTTGAGGATGACGGTGCAGCCGGCGAGCAATGCGGCCACGACCTTGCCGACGTTGACGTACAGCGGCACGTTCCAGGGCGTGATCGCGCCGACGACGCCCATCGCCTCGTGCGTGACGATCCGCCTGGTGTCGAAACCGTAGGCATTGCGCACGCCGCGGTCTTCTTCCCATTTCACGAGCGGAAAGCATTCGAGCAGTCCGTCCGCACCGCTCAACGCGCCGTCGATCTGCGCGCGCGCCGCAGCGCCGATGGCGGAGCCGGCTTCGAGACGCGCGATCTGCACCAGCCGCTCGCGATTGGCGTACAGCAGGTCGCGATACTTCTTCATCAGCTCGAAGCGGTACTCGTGGCGCTGCGACCAGTCGGTGGTGTCGAAGGCGCGACGCGCGGCGGCGATTGCGGCGTCGACATCCGCTGCGGACGCATCGGCGGCCTTGCCGACGACGTCGCCGGTCCACGGACCGATGTTGTCGTAGGTCTTGTTGCCGGCGGCCGGGCGCATGACGCCGTCGATATAGAGTTTCGCTTCAGGAAGCAGGGTCATGGGTTCATCCTCTGGATGTGCGTCAGGCGGATCTGCGCGCGCCTAATCGGTGGAGCTGGCGGTTGCGGTGGCGCTCGCTGCGAGCGCATGGCGTGCGGCGACATAGCCCCACGTAAACGACGGTCCGACGCTGCCGCCGGCGCCGGGTTCGACCTTGCCCATCACCGAAGCGGTCGAGGTGCCGGTCGCATAGAGTCCTTCGATGACGGAACCATCGGGCCGCAGGACGCGTGCGTCCGTGTCCGTGACCAGTCCGCCGCAGGTGCTGACATCGCCCGGAAAAATCTGCATCGCGTAGAACGGCCCCTGTTCGAGCGCGCCGAGCGACTTCGACTCGCGCAGCGGATCGCCCTGCCATTGTTCGTAGACGTGTTCGCCGCGATGGAAGTCGTCGTCGCGACCGCGTCGTGCGAATTCGTTGAAGCGTTCGACGCAGGCGCGCAGCGTCGCCGCATCCATGCTGCAGGCCGTGGCGAGTGCATCGAGCGTGTCGGCCTTGCGCAGGAATTTCTCGTCGAACCAGGCCTGCGGTTTCTTCGGGCCGGCCATCGAGCCGGCGAGCATGTAGGTGTTGATGTACTGGCTGTCGAACACCATCCAGCTCGGCACCGCCGGCGACTGCCGGTTGCGTTCGAGCATGCGGCGACAGTATTCGACGGATGAGCCGGCTTCGTTCATGTAACGCACGCCACTCTGATCGACGGTGATGCAATGCGGCTTGGCGACGTCGCTGCCCATCGTCGCCTTGGGCTTGCCGGGCGGAAACGCGACGGGCATGCCGATGCGCTCGTCCATCTGTGCGAGCGCGGCGCCGATGCGCGCGCCTTCTTCGATCAGGTCGCCCGTGTCCTCGGCAATGACGTTCGACCAATCGGCCGACGTGTCCGGGATGTGGCGATCCAGCATCCGCTGATTGCGCGCGAAACCGCCGGCGTTGACGAGCACGCCGAGGCGCGCACCGATGCGCCATTCGCTGCCGTCCTTCTTCGTCACCACGCCGGTCACGCGATTGCCTTCGACGATGAGCTGCGTGACTGCCGAGTTCACGCGAATGTCGGCGCCGGCCTTCACTGCCGCATTCAGCATCTGCGCCTGCAGCGCCTGACCGGTCGCGACGCGCTGGCGTTTCCTGAAGCGATCGGCGAGCGTACGGCCGACGACTCGCAGCATGGTCTTCTTGGCGCTGGAAGCGCGCTTGAGCAGCGGCATTTCCATCGCCTCGTCGAGATTCATGGGCAGGGGCAGGAAGCCGGGACGCAGCTTCGCCTTCCAGTCGCCGAGCTGATTCAGGTCGTACAGTTCCGAAACGACGCAGCGGCCGGGCACGGATTCGCCGGGCGCGGCGTAGTAGTCCGGCCATGCAGGAATGCGCCGCAGACGGATGCCCTGGCTGACCAGGAAGTCGAGCATCTGCGGCGCCTGTTCGACATAGGCGCGGCGTCGTTCGTGCGTGCTGCCGGCCGGCGCAGGAAATTCCCCTGCGACCGCGTCGAGATAGTTCAGCGCGTCATCGGCGCTGTCGCGGATGCCCGCGCTCTGCATGAAGCGATTGTCGGGAATCCACATGACGCCGCCGGAGGTCGCGGTCGTGCCGCCGACGAGTTCCGACTTTTCCAGGATGACGACGCTTCTGCCCGCCGCGCGCAGCAGCAGCGCAGCGCACATCGAACCGCCGCCGCTGCCCACGATCACGAAATCGAATGTCTCGTTCATGGCCGATCAACCGGGTTTGCGCGCGGAGAGCGAGAGGTGGCCCGCGTGCAGGTCGGGCGGCATATCGATGATGGCGCGGAACGCATTCGTCACCGACGTGAACTGGCTGATCGGGCGTTCGCGCAGGTTGAGGCCCGCTTCCATGGCCGCCTTGCCGAAGCGCATCTGCGCCTGCGGATCGACGTTCCAGACCTTGCCTTCTTCCATCATCTGTCCGGCGCGCACGGTGGTGACGCGGATGCCGCCGGGTTCCAGCTCGCGCTGCAGGCTGGACGAGAACTGTTCCAGGCCCGCCTTCGAGCTCTGGTACATGATCAGGTGCGGGAAGGGCAGCGCGACCGATTCGCTGGTGACGTTGATGATGTGACTGCCGCGACCCATCAGCGCAATGGCCGAACGCGTACACAGGATCGGGCCGCCCAGGTTGGTGGCGATCGTGCCCATGATCTGTTCGTCCGTGGCTTCCGCGATCAGGAAGGGTTCGAAGATCGCGGCATTGTTGATGAGCACATCGATGCGCGGATGACGCTGCGCGATCTCCGCGAAGGCCGCCTTCACGGATGCGGGCGAGGCCACGTCGCAGGCGATCGCCAGCGCGCGTTCGCCGATTTCCTGCGCGGCGGCCTGCACTTTCGACAAGGTGCGGCCGAGCAGCACGACCTGATCGCCGTCGCTCGCGAAGCGTCGCGCCAGTGCGCGGCCCAGACCGACGCCGGCGCCGGTGATAACGATGACTTTCGACACGCCTGATCCCCCTCATGAAACCGGCTGCCCGGTTCGACAGCGCCACTCGCGGCGCAGCGGCCGCGAGATCGGATATTCGTTGACTTATCCCTTGCCGGGATACACGGACAGATCGCCGGCATACGCGATGCCGCCGGGCCAGAACTTCGCGCCGCTCACTTTGCGGAAGTAATGCACCGTGCGCGCGAACGATCCCGAGGCGGAACGCGGCTGCATCGCAACACCGCTCGGGCTGACGCCGCGCGCGCGGGCGCTGAAATCCTTGATCGTGAACAGCAGGTCGTCGGTCTGCTGCGCGCATAGCACGAACTGGTCGCCGGGGCAGTAGTGACGCGGTTCGATCTGCACCGGCGAGAGTTCGCCGCGCTTCATCGCGACGTGGCCGGGCACGTTGATGACTTCGACGCTGTGCACTTCCTCGTACCATTTCTGGTACTCGGCATAACGGCCGATGACGTAGTTGCCGAGAATGATGCTGACGCCGGACAACGGTTCGGAACGGCGCCAGTTCGGGCTCGCCTTCCAGTCGCCGAACAGGCGATAGGTATAGAGCCGTTCGGTTTCGTCGTTGGCCACGAGGCCAGTGTCGCGGGCTTCGGCGACCAGCGGTCCGAGCGCGGGAACATCGATTTCCGGCGACGGCAGATCGAAGTCGTAGATGCTGACGAAACGCCAGGGTTGCGGGATGTCCGGCATGACCTGCTCGGGCGTCACCTCGTAGCGGTCCGTCGTGATGAAGCCGCGCAAACGACTCAGCGCGGCGCGATGCGGCCCGTCGAACCAGGCGGCATATTCAGCCTCGCGTCCTGCGGGCACGTTGTGCAGATGAATGGTCGTGTAGAGAGCCATGTTGTCAGTGCCGGGCGGCAGCGGGCGCGATCGTGCAGTGCATCACACGTTCCGATCAGGCGTGATTGATTATGGCGTGCAAAAAATAGCAAGCCCCCTTAGTATTTGTATAATCAGCATTGTTGACTATAGCGTCAAGGGGAAGCCGCCGCTGCACCGCAAGGGCCGCGGTTCGAGCAGACAGAACCTATGAAAATCCGTATCAACAAATCAGCCTGTGTCGGCAACGCTCGTTGCGCGGCGGTGTCGGAACAGCTGTTTCCGCTGGATGACGATGGTTACATCGCCGTCGAGGAAGTCGACGTGCCGCCCGGCATGGAAGAGCTCGCCCGCAAGGGTGCGCGTGCCTGCCCGGAACGCATCATCGTCATCGAAGAAGAGTAACCACTGCGCGATCGCGCCTGAACCCAAGCATTGCCGAGGAGAGATCGATGGGGGAATACGTCAGCTACAGGAACAAGCGCGTCGTCGTGAGCGGTTGTTTTTCCGGCATGGGTGAAGCCACGGCCCGCCAGTTGCTCGATCTCGGCGCCGAAGTGCACGGCCTCGACTACAAGGAGACGAAGCTCGAGCTCGCCTCTTTCCGTCAGGTCGATCTGCGCGATCCCGCCTCCATCGATGCGGCGGCGCAGTCCATCGGCGGCAAGGTCGATGCGCTGTTCAACTGCGCCGGCCTGCCGCAGACCGCCGGCGCGCTCGATGTGATGAAAGTGAATTTCTGCGGTACGCGCCGGCTGACCGAGCGCGTGCTGCCGCTGATGTCCGCCGGCAGCGCGATCGTCAGCATCTCCTCGAATGGCGGCCTCGGCTGGAGCCGTCGCGTGCCGACGATCATGCAGCTGCTGAAGACCGAGTCATACGAAGCGGCCGTGCAGTGGTGCGAAGCGAACATGGACACGGTGCGCGAAGGCTATTCCTTCTCCAAGGAAGCGATCATCGTCTGGACCATGCTGATGTCGACGCCGCTCATCAAGAAGGGCATCCGCATCAACTGCACCATGCCCGGTCCGACCCAGACGCCGATGATGAAGGAGTTCGAAGCGGCGACCGCTGCGTCGGTGCTCGATGCGGCGGCACAGCCGATCAACCGTCGTTCGACGCCGGAAGAACAGGCCGGTCCGCTGGTGTTCCTCAACAGCGATGCGGCGAGCTACATCAACGGCGTGGCATTGCCCGTCGACGGCGGCTTCCTCGGTGGCGTGGCGACCGGCCAGGTCGACCTCAGCGCCATGATGAGCGGCGCCGCCAAGCAAGCCTGAAAGCCAGCCGGAGAATTCGAGATGTCAGCCGCCGCCATCAGCCCTGCCGTTCCCAAGCCCGCGCACGTGCCCGATGCGCTCGTGTACGACTTCGACATGTTCCGCGATCCGGCCTACGTGGCCGATCCGCACAAGCGCGTGCTCGATCTGGTGAAGAATGCGCCGCCGATCTTCTGGACGCCGCGCAACGGCGGCCACTGGATGCTCCTGAGTCATGCAGCGAACTTCAACGCCGCGCGCGACACCGAAGCGTTCACGAGCGAATTCATTCCGAAGGCGGAGCTCGCGGCCATGAAGGCGCGGATGCCGCCGGGCATGCCGCACATCCCGATTCCGATTCCCATCAATCTCGATCCGCCGGATCACACCAAGTACCGCGCGCCGCTGCAGCGCGTGTTCTCGCCGAAAGCGATCCTGGCGATCCGCGACAGCATCGTCGCGCTCGCCACCGAACTCGTCGACGCGGTGAAGGAGCGCGGCCACTGCGAGTTCATGAAGGAAATCGCCGAGCCGATGCCGGTGCAGGTGTTCCTGAAGATGCTCGGACTGCCGCTCGATCGCCAGGACGAGTACCGCGAGATCGTCGCAGCGCATCTGTCGGATCCGTCACCCGACGCGCGCGCGATGATTCCGAAGCTGCAGCGGATTGCCGCCAGCATGAACGACACCTTCCTCGCGCGCCGCGACAATCCGCAGGACGACATCATCAGCCTGCTGTGGAAGATCGAAGTCGACGGCAAGCAGTCGACCATCGAGGACATGCAGAACTACGGCGTGCTGCTGTTCATCGCCGGCCTCGATACCGTCATGAACGGCATCGGCCACGGCGTGCGTCATCTGGCACAGAACCCTGATCTGCAGGCGCAGCTGCGCGCCAATCCGAAGCTGGTTCCGGAAGCCACGGAAGAACTGCTGCGACGCTATACCTTCACGGTACCGCCGCGCCTGGTGGCGCGCGACATGACGTTCGAAGGCGTCGAGATGAAGGCGCGCGAGCGCGCCATGCTGTTCCTGCCGGCGGCCGATCTCGATTCGAAGGAATATCCGCAGTCCGAATCCTTCGATCTCAATCGCGAGAACAAGGTGCACATCGCCTTCAATGCCGGCCCGCATCGCTGCCTCGGCTCGCACCTGGCGCGCGTCGAGCTGCAGGTCATCTACGAAGTGCTGATGGCGCGCCTGCCGACGTTCCGGCTCGATCCGGACAAGCCGCCGACCTTCCATTGCGGCCACGTGGTCGGCGTCGATTCGCTGAACCTGCTCTGGGACGTCTGACGATGGGATCTCCGCGCGCGCAGCCGCGACTGGATGCCGACAATCGCGCCTTCTGGACCGCAGGCGCGAGCGGTCAGTTGCATCTGCATCGCTGCAAGGACTGCGGCACGTTCGTGCATCCGCCGCGCCCGGTGTGTCGCCATTGCCTTTCCGAGAACGTGGCGCCCGAGGCCGTCGCCGGCACGGGCGTCGTCGATACCTTCACGGTCAACTACCAGAAGTGGCATCCGGCGATGGAAGTGCCGTACGTGATCGCGCGCGTCGCGATCGACGGCGCGCCCGGTGTCTATCTCACTACCAATATCGTGAACTGCCCGGTTGAGGCGGTCGACATCGGCGATCGCGTGCGCGTGACGTTCGAGCAGCAGGGTGAGATCTGGTATCCGCTGTTCGAGAAGATCGCCTGATGGCCGCGCGCGAAGCCTATATCTCCGGCGTTGGCCAGTCGCAGGTCGGCATGAAGCTGACGCGGCATCCGCTGCTGCTGACGCTCGATGCCGTTCGTGAAGCGCTCGCAGAAGCAGGTCTGAGCATCGGCCAGATCGACGGCGTCTCGACCTATCCGGGCCGCATGGCGGCGTACCTGGGTTTCTCGCCGGTCGGTGCGGATGAACTCATCGACGCCCTCGGCATTCGCGCCCGCTGGTACGCGGGTGGCCCGGAGATCACTTCGCAGCTCGGCGCTGTGGTTGCCGCAGCGACTGCGGTGCGCGCCGGTCTTGCGCGTCACGTCATCTGCTTCCGCACGGTGTACGAGGCCGCCGCGATGGCGCGGCCCGAGGAATATCCGCCGCTGCGGCGCGAGAGGGTCGACGGCAACTCGCAGTGGGTCGCGCCCTTCAACGCCACGTCGGCAGCGAACTGGACGGCGCAGTACGCGATGCGCCACGTGAAGCGCTACGGCCTCACGCGCGAACAGCTCGCGCAGATCGCGATCAACGATCACGCCAACGCCGTGCTGAATCCGCGCGCCATCGTCAAGGAGCCGCTGACGCTCGACGCCTACCTGTCGGCGCGCATGATTTCCTCGCCGCTGTGCCTGTACGACTGCGATCGCTACAGCGATGCCTCGACCGTGCTGATCGTGTCCGCCGGCGAGGCGCTGGACGAAGTGAAATGCACGCCGATCCGCATCGCCGCGATGGCCGGTGTCGTCGAACGCCATAGCTGGGATCAGGCGGAGTGGATGGCCTGCTATCCGACCGGCCAGGAACTGTGGAAACACACCGACTACAAGCCGTCCGACGTCGACACCGTGCAGCTCTATGACGGCTTCAGCTTCCAGGCCATCACCTGGCTGGAAGCGCTCGGCTTCTGCGGCGTGGGCGAGGGCGGCAAATTCATCGAAGGCGGCAAGCGCATCGCGCGCGATGGCGAACTGCCGCTCAACACCTTCGGCGGCCAGCTCGGCGCCGGTCGCCTGCATGGTTTCGGCTTCGCGCATGAAGCGGTGACGCAATTGCGCGGCAAGGGCGGCGCGCGCCAGATCCCGGGCGATCCGCGCGTGGCCGTGGCGACTTCGGGCGGAGGACCGCTGGCGACGGCGTTGCTGCTGGCCCGCGACTGACGTCATGACAGCCGATCGCGAACCCGGATTCCGACGACGCTTTCGCGTCAGTCCCGGTCGCGACGCGGTGCAGGCCGACGTCGAAGATGACTTTCATTGCATGAGCGTCACGGTGCGGCACTCCAATGGAGTGGCGACGCAGATCGAAGCCGTGATGCAGCGCGCGCCCTGGACGACCTGTCCCGGCGCCGTCCGGCAGCTGCAGGCGACGTTCAGTGGCGTGGCGCTCGCGGCGTTCGCCGAGCGGGGCGAGAAGCGCGAGAACTGCACGCATCTGCACGATCTCGCGACGCTGGCGGCGACGCATGCCCGTGGGCAATTGCTACACCTTTCAGCCGGACCGCCGGAACGCGGCCAGGCGCATCGGAGAAATCAGGGATTTCAGCAGGGGGTCGGCGCAGCCGCTGGAGCCGCGGCAGGCCGCATCCTGAAAATCGACCACAGAGATTGCCGTCAGGAGAACTCACATGAATATGAACGACATGGTGCTCATCAGCGTCGATGACCACATCAGCGAACCGCCCGACATGTTCGAGAAGCACCTGTCGGGCGACGCGCTCGCGAGCGCGCCGAAGTTCAAGACCACCGACGACGGCACCAACTACTGGGAATACCAGGGCATGAAGATGCCGTCGGTCGGCCTGAACGCCGTCGTCGGTCGTCCGCTCGAAGAGTACGGCATGGAGCCGACGTCGCTCGAACAGCTTCGCAAGGGCTGCTACGACCACAACGCGCGCGTCGACGACATGAACGTCAACGGCATCGCGGCGTCGCTGAACTTCGGCAGCGCCGTCGGCTTCGACGGCGGCCGTTTCCACAAGGCGGCCGACAAAGCGCAGTCGCTGGTGCATCTGCGCGCCTACAACGACTGGCACGTCGATGAATGGTGCGGTTCGCATCCCGGCCGTTTCATTCCCTGCGCGCTGCTGCCCACCTGGGATATGAAGGAGACGGTCGCCGAGGTGAAGCGCCTGAGCAGGAAGGGTTGCTCGACGGTGTCCATCAACGAGAACCCCACCACGCAGGGGCTGCCCAGCATTCACAACGCGTACTGGGAGCCGCTGTGGAAGGCCATTGCGGAAGAAGACTTCACGATCTGCCTGCACATCGGCGCGGGCAATCCGGCGCCGCATGCTTCGATGGAAACGCCGATCGAAGCCTGGATCGCCACCATGCCGATCTCCATCGTCGTCGGTGCGGCCGACTGGCTGAACCTCGAAGCGCTGCATCGCTATCCCGGTATGCGCATCGCGCTGTCCGAAGGCAGCATCGGCTGGGTGCCGTACTTCATGGAGCGCGCCGACTTCAGTCACAGCCGTCACCAGTACTGGACGCATTCGAAGTTCGGCAAGCTCAAGCCGAGCGAAGTGTTCAAGCGTCACTTCCTCAACTGCTTCATCGACGACGAGTTCGGCCTGCACAACGTCGACTGGATCGGCGATCACGCCATCGCCTACGAGTGCGACTACCCGCACTCGGATTCGCTGTGGCCGAATGCGCCGGAACGCCTGTGGGAGACGATCAAGCATCTGTCGGATGTGCAGATCAACAAGATCACGCACGAGAACGCGATGCGCTTCTTCCGTTTCGATCCGTTCAAGCATCGCAAGCGCGAAGAGCTGACGGTCGGTGCGTTGCGGGCGAAGGCGGTGGCGGATGGCGTCGATACGACGCCGATCTCCTCGGGCGGTGCAGCGCCGCTGGCCGACGGCGAGAAGCAGCGGACGGTGACGTCCGGCGATCTATTCAAGATGTTCTCGCATCATGCGAAAGCCGGAGACAACAAGGCGGCGTGAGGCCGGGATGGGAACTGTGGGTCAGGCTTTAGCCTGACTCTTACTTGTAAGAGGCCGGCTGAAGCCGGCCCCACAGGTAGAGAAGAAAAAGTCCGGGGGATCGATGAGCGGATTCGATGAAGTCTTCGACTTCGTCATCGTCGGCAGCGGCGGCGGTTCGATGTGCGCGGCGCTGGTGCTGCGCGCAGCCGGCAAGAGCGTGCTCATCCTGGAAAAGACCGGGCAGGTCGGCGGCTCGACGGCGCGCTCCGGCGGCGTCCTGTGGATTCCCAACAATCCTTTCATGAAGCGTGATGGCGTCGAGGACAGCCTCGAAAAGGCCACCGCGTATCTCGACAGCCTCGCCGCCGATGCACCCGACGCGCCCGGCTCGACGCCGCAACGCCGGCGCACCTTTCTCGTCGAAGGGCCGCAGATGCTCGAGTTCCTGGTGCGGCAGGACATCCGGCTGACGCGTGTGCGCGAATGGCCCGACTACTACGACGATCGTCCCGGCGGCTCGGTGCCCGGACGCACGGTCATTGCGGAGCTGTTCGACAGCAACGAACTGGGCGCGTGGAAGCCGAAGCTGCGACCGAGCTTCATCATGGCGCCGGTGTACCTGATGCCATCGCCACTAAAGCAGCTCATGACTTCGCTCGGGATCCCGCTGTTGCCGGCGACGTTGCCCGAGATGATGGATCTGGCGTACGTCACGCGTTCCTGGGCGGTGAAGCTCATCGGCGCGCGAGTCGTGCTGCGCGCGCTCATCGCGAAGCTGACCGGCAGGCAGTGGGTTGCCGGCGGCGCGGCGTTGCAGGGACGCATGTTGCAGGCGGCACTGCGCAGCGGCGCAGACATCCGCACGGAATCGTCCGTCAACGAACTCATCGTCGAGAATGGCGCGATGAAGGGCGTCGTCAGCGGCTCGCGCCGCATCGGCGCGCGGCTCGGCGTGCTCGTCAATGCTGGCGGCTTCGCGCGCAATCAGCGCATGCGCGATCGATACATTCCCGGCACATCCGCGCAATGGAGCATGGCCGCGCCCGGCGATACCGGCGAGATGATCGAGGAGATGATGCGTCACGGCGCCGCGGTGGCGCAGATGGAAGAACGCGTCGGCAACCAGCAGACCTTGCCGCCCGGCGCGGAGAACAGCGAAGCGAAACCGACGGCGCAGGCGCTCACGGCATCGCCGCATTGCATCCTCGTCGACCAGAGCGGCGTGCGGTATCAGAACGAGGGCGGTTCCTACATGGCGTATTGCAAGGCCATGCTCGAACGCCACAAGACGGTGCCGGCCGTGCCGAGCTGGGCGATTCTCGACAGCCAGTATCTGCGCAAGTACATGTTCGCCGGCACGATGCCGGGGACGCCCAAGCCGCAGCAGTGGTATGACTCGGGGTATCTGAAGAAAGCGGAAACGATCGAGGAACTGGCGCGGCAGCTCGGCATGGCGCCTGCGACGTTGCAGACGACCGTCGAACGCTTCAATGGCTTCGTGGCGAAGAATTTCGACGAGGATTTTCATCGCGGCGACCGTGCGTACGATCGCTGGCTCGGCGATCCGTACAACAAGCCTTCCGAGACACTGGGCAGCATCAGCGAAGGCCCGTTCTACGCGGTGCCGGTTCATCCGGGCGATGTGGGCACGTACGGTGGCGTCGTCACGGATGAATGCGCGCGCGTGCTGCGGGAAGACGGCTCGGCGATTTCGGGCCTGTACGCGACGGGTGTGTCGACGGCATCAGTGATGGGACGGTCGTATCCGGGAGCGGGAGCGAGTATCGGGCCGTCGTTCGTGTGGGGATATGTTGCTGCGAAACATGCGGTGAAAGCCGGCTGAAGCTTCTTCCGTCTTCCTGTGGGGCCGGCTTTAGCCGGCCTGAAAACAGTCAGGCTAAAGCCTGACCTACAGCCCATCCTGTCCTTCTCCCCTCGCTGGGGGATCTCCGGCTCGCTTCGCGCGCCTCCTCCCCGCTACGCGGAGGAAGGGACGCTCGATTCGATCTCATCTCAATCCTTTGGCGCTTAATGCAGTGCCATGGGGCTTCAGCCGGCCTCTGAGGAGTCAGGCTTCAGTATCGTCATCACACCGCGAAGCTGTAACCGCCGTTCACGGGGTACGTCTGTCCCGTGATCCACGAGGCCGCGTCGGAACACAGGAACAACGTCATCATCGCCACGTCATCGGGCTTGCCGAGGCGGCGGATGACGTATTGCGAGAGCATCGCTTTCGCGCGATCGCTGGCGAGAAACTGCTGCATGGCCTCGGCATCGAACGGCGGTTCGAGCGCGGAGAGCGAGATGGCATTGCAGGTGATGCCGAAGCGGCCGGCTTCGCGCGCGATGGCGCGAACGAATCCTGCGGCGCCGGCCTTCGCAGCAGCGTAGGCCGCGAGCCGCACCTGGCCGATGCGGCCGGCGTCGGAGACGATCGTGACGATGCGTCCTTTTTTCTGCGCCGTCATGCCCGGCAACGCGGCGTGACAGCAGTTCATGACGCCGCGCAGGTTGGTGTGGAAATAGCGATCCCACTCGTCGGGCTGCGTCTCCCAGAACATGGGTGAGGAACCGATCGCTGCATTGGGCCCGGCATTGCCGGCGTTGTTCACGAGCAATGTGATGGGGCCGAGTGTTTCCGTGGCTGTGCGAACCGCTGCGGTGACGGCGGCGTGATCGCCCACGTCGCAGGGCACGGCGAGCGCGCGAACGCCGAGAGCTTCGATTTCTGCGACGACGGCCGCGGCGCGCTCGGGCACGAAATCATTGACGGCAATGCCGCCGGCATTGTGATGCGTGAGAGTCAGTGCGATGCCGCGGCCCGCGCCCTGGCCGGCGCCGGTGACGAAGGCGATCTGGCCGCCGAGATCGAGCGGGTCGTTGCCGATCATCTGTCCCCCCAGTTCTCCAATACTTCAATAGGCTCAATATCCGGGGATCGCCGCCCGGATGGCAATCGGTGAATCGCCGCTTCGCCCTCTTCCTGTAGGTCAGGCTTTAGCCTGACTTCCGAAGAAGAGCCGGCTGAAGCCGGCCCCACAGGAAGAGAGGAATTCCCCTCTCAAACCTTCGCCAGCGCCGCCTCCACCGCTGCGATCTCCGACCTCAGCCACATGGTCTCGCTCAGGTTCGAGCCGCCAGACTCCCTGAGCAGTTGCTGCAACGCATCCTTCTTCACTGCCAGCGACTCCGCATGCACCGGCTCGACGCCCAGCGCCACATCGAGCAGATGCAGCGCTTCGAGCGCGCGGCCTTCCTCCAGCTTTTTTCTGGCGCGCAAGGCGAGCGGCGCCGCGCCGCCGGCGAGTTCGACCAGATCGGCATCGATGCTGGAACGCGGCACGCCGTACAGCGACGTGGTCGAGTCGTAGTGAAACCAGCCCGAATACTCCTCCCAGATCGAACGCACGGCCCACGACACCTTGCCGTGGAATTCGCCGATCGCAAGCGGCGGCGGCAACCGGATCTCGCGCATCAGCGTGTTCACGTCCTTGCCGGCATTCATGCCGGCGATCACCGCGTCGTTCACGAACGAAACGGCGGCGTGCATCTTGTCGAGCGCAGCCCGGATCGTGTCGGTGCCGCGGACCGGTTCGCCGTGACCGGTGATCAGCAGTTCCGCGCCCAGATTGCGCACGAGGTCGAGCGAATGCAGATACCGCTGCACCAGTCGCGGCTTGTCGCCGCGCAGGGTGACGAGGTTCGGCATCGCCTGGAACACGGGGCCGAACAGATTGCCCGTGAACACGATGCGTTCCTGCGGCAGCCACACGACGACCGAGTCGAGCGCTTCGCCGCCGGGTGTCGAGATCACCTCGAAGCGCCGGCCGCCCTGTTCGAACTCATGACGACGGTCGACGACCACGTCCGGCACGACTTCCGGCGGAGGCGGCGGCTGGCTGCCGCGATTCATGGTGCCGGCCCAGAGCCTGGCGGAGCGCCGTTTCAGATACGGGCCGAGATCGTCGAAGTAGCGCCAGGTCTGCACGAAACGCCGTTCCGCGATCACCTGCGTTCCCGGCTCGCGAAACCCCGGCACGCCGCCGTAATGATCGGCATGCGCCTGCGTGAGGATGATCCGCCGCAGCGGCCCGGTGCGATGCGGTGCGAACAGCTTCCGGTTGCGCTCGATGTTGTCCATGAATCCGGTGTTGACCATCAGGTCGCCGTCGGCCGTCGTCACCAGGTAGGCGTTGGAAATGTCCTTCGCCATGAAAATGAAATCGGTGATGCGCCCGGCGTCCTTCTGCTGATCGCCGGCGCGTACCAGGCTCGCGAGCAGCGGCTTGGCGTCGTTCGATTCAGTGCTCATACCGTGGCTTCCAGAGAAGAAGAGATTTCACACGGAGATCACGGAGATCACGGAGACCGGAGAAGAGAAGAAGAATTTCCACGGGGGAGGAAGGGGAACACGGGGAGCACGGGGAAAGAAAATTTCTTTCTCTCAAGACCCCGTGTTCCCCGTGTCCCCCGTGGAAATATTCCGGCTCTTTGTCTTCGATCTTCGTGTGAAATCTTAAAAATCGACCATGACCTTCGCCGACTGCGGCGTACCGGCGACGTTGAATGCCTCCACCACTTTCTCGAACGGAAAGCGATGGCTGATGAGGCTGGCGACTTTGTCGCGCAGGCGCGGCAGGGCGGCGATCACGTCGGGCATTTCGTCGGGGTAGCCGACGGCGGTGGTGAGGGTCATCTCGGTGGTCAGCATCGCGCCGAGGTTCACTTCGACCGGCTTCATGTACGCGGCGGTGATGACCAGGCGCGAGTGATACTTCGCCATGCCGATGACGTCGGAGACGATGTTCGGCGCGCCGGCGGCATCGATGTACGCATCGGTGCCGACGCATTCGCGGCTGAAGACGCGCGCGGTGCCGTGCAGTTCGGTGAGGCGCGCACGCACGTCGTCTTTCGCGGGGTTCAGCACGGCGCGCGCGCCCAGCGCCTTCGCGCGTTCCAGGCGCTCGGGCGAGAGATCGAGCGCCACGACGTCGGTGACGCCGCGATCGACCAGCCACAGCACCATGCCCAGGCCGATCGGGCCGCAGCCGAAGACCACGGCCTTGTCGCCGGATTTCACCTGCATGCGGTTCACGCCGTGCAATGCCACCGCGAGCGGTTCGGTCATCGCGGCGATCTCGAACGGCAGGTCGTCGGGAATCGGCAGCAGGCTGTCGCCGACGCGCGCATCGCGCACCAGCAGTTCCTCGGTGAAGGCGCCTTCGGGGCCGCCGCTGCCGATGTAGCTCGGCGTCTTCATCGGATTGATGACGACGCGCTGGCCGACCGACACGTCCTTCACTGCATCGCCGACGGCGACGACTTCGCCCGCGGCTTCATGACCCAGTGGCGTGACGCCGCCGGGCTTGCGATGAATGCCGCCGATCTTGATGTAGCTCAGGTCCGAGCCGCACACGCCGCAGGCTTTCACCTTGACGACGACATCCGATTTTCCCGGCGCCGGCGATTGATACGGGTCCAGGCGGAAATCGTTCACGCCGTGGATGTTGAGCATGTGTCCCATGGCAGCGCTCCGGACCTTACAGGTTGATGAGCGAGGCACCGTCGATGACGAGGGTGTCGCCGGTGTGGAACGAGGAGGCGTCGCTGCAGAGATAGGCGGCGATGCCTTCGAAGTCCGCCGCGTAGCCGGGGCGCGGGATCGGCGTCTTCGAGGCGAAGTACTTGTCGACGGGGCTGAGCTCGGCGGACTCGCCGGTCATGCCGGTCTTGATGTAGCCGGGCGCCACCGTGTTGGCGCGGATGCCGTACTTGCCGAACTCGACGGCCATGCAGCGCACTGCCGCGCCCATCGCCGCTTTCGATGCGGCGTAGGGAATCTTGCCGGGCAGGCCTTTGAACATGGACAGGCTGCCGCAGAAGATCAGCGAACCGCCGGGGTCGCCGGCCTCGGCGCGCTTCACCATGTGACGCGCCGCTTCGCGCAGCGTGTAGAGCGAGCCGTGCAGGCTGACGTCGAGGAAGGAGAGATAGTCCTTGCTCGATTGTTCCAGCGTGCCGTTGCGCGGCGGCGGCAGGCCGGCGTTGGCGATGGCGCAGTCGATGCGGCCGAACTGTTTGATCACGCCGTCATAGGCCGCAATGATCTGGTCCTCGGAGGCGACGTCGACCTGCTGCGCCAGCACTTTCGCGCCCAGCGCTTCGAGCTCCTGTTTCGCCGCTGCATTCTTTTCGGCGTTGCGGCCCCAGATGACCACGCTGCCGCCCTGCCTGGCGATGCCGCGCGCGAAGCCCAGCCCCAGACCGCTGTTGCCGCCGCTGATGACGGCGACCTTGCCCGTCAGATCGAACAGTCCCCTGGTCATGATTCTCCCTCGCTGGAATGCCGATACTGCCGTCAAGTGTGGCCAGCCCGGCCGGTGTCGACAACGACAAAGACTGTCGATGGCGGGCCGCAGTGATGCGACAGGGACCTCGATGTGCCTGCGCTGCACCGAGGTTGATTCATCCTGTTGTGGGGCCGGCTTCAGCCGGCCTTCTTGAGAAGTCAGGCTGAAGCCTGACCTACAGTCAGAGCCGGGACCAGACTGTCAGCATTGCGGAATCAGCATCGCCACGATCGCCTCTGCCGCCTGCTCCGGCGTCATCTGCGTCGTATCGATGCGCAGCTCGGGCGCCTCCGGTCTCTCGTACGGACTGTCGATGCCGGTGAAATTCTTCAACTGCCCCGACCGCGCCTTCCTGTAGAGCCCCTTCACATCGCGCGCTTCGGCCTGCGCCAGCGGCGTATCGACGAACACTTCGTGGAACTCGCCCTCGCGGATCATCTGCCGCACCATCTTGCGCTCGGCGCGGAACGGCGAAATGAACGCGGTGATGACGATCAGGCCCGCATCCGTCATGAGCTTCGCGACTTCGCCGACGCGACGGATGTTCTCGACGCGATCGGCATCGGTGAAACCGAGATCCTTGTTGAGGCCATGACGCACGTTGTCGCCGTCGAGCAGGAACGTGTGACGGTTCATGCGCGCCAGCTTCTTCTCGACCAGGTTCGCGATCGTCGACTTGCCCGCGCCAGACAGGCCCGTCAGCCAGAGTACGCCGGGCTTCTGGTTCTTGAGGCCTGCGTGATACTCGCGGGTGATGTCCGTGGCCTGCCAGTGCACGTTCTGCGCGCGACGCAGCGCGAAATGGATCATGCCGGCCGCGACGGTCGCGTTCGACATCTTGTCGATGAGGATGAAGCCGCCGAGGTTGCGGTTGTCGTCGTACGGCTCGAACGGAATCTGGCGATCCGTGGCGAGTGTCGCGACGCCGATGGCATTGAGATCGAGCGTCTTCGCGGCGAGGTGCTCCATCGTGTTGACGCTGACCTGGTACTTCGGCGCATGCACGGTGGCCGTGACGGTCTGTGCGCCGATCTTCAGCCAGTACGGCCGGCCCGGCAGCATTTCGTTCTCGTCCATCCACACGAGGGTCGCTTCGAACTGATCGGCCGACTGCACCGGATCGCTGGCGAGCGCGATCACGTCGCCGCGCGAGCAGTCGATCTCGTCGGCGAAGCAGATCGTCACCGACTGGCCGGCCACGGCTTCCGGCAGATCGCCGTCGAGCGTCACGATGCGCGTGACGGTGGAAGTCTTGCCGGAGGGCAGCACGCGAACCGCATCGCCCGGTTTCACCGTGCCGCTCGATACCAGGCCCGAAAAGCCGCGGAAATCCAGGTTCGGGCGATTCACCCATTGCACGGCCATGCGGAACGGCGTTCGAGATGCGTGAGCTTGCGGCGCACGGCGGCGTTCATGTCATTCACTCCGTAGGCTGTGGGGCCGGCTTCAGCCGGCCTTGAGAAGCCAGGCTGTGACCGAAGGGAATCCCACGGGAAAGCCTGACCCACAGGAAGAAGGTCACTTTCGATTACAGAGGAAC
>NZ_DAINNK010000086.1:10319-19081 GCF_036735925.1 Povalibacter sp. | reverse complement strand
TCTTCCGGCACCGCGTCGTCGTCGCGTTCGAGCACCAGGAAGCCGCCGCCGGGAATCGCCGCCACATCGCCGATCTTGTCGGCGCGCGTGTCGTCGGCGCTGACCGCGGCGGGGTTGTCCATGATGTACAGGAACTGGCGGGTTGCGCGCGTCGCCGGATCGAATTCGACGATGCGCACGTTCTTCATGGCATTCAGCGCGCCATTGGCCAGCGTCGCCGGATTGCGGATCGGGCTCTGCACGAACGCATAGATCTTGCCGTCCTGGATCGCGATGCCTTCCATGCCGCGATTCTGGCGACGCTGCGCGATGACGGCCGGCAGCACTTCCGTGCCGTAAATGCCGGCGACGCCAGCGGCGGGCACCGCAGCGCCCGCCGCTGCATGCGTGCCGACCGGAATGAGCCGTTCGATCAGCCGGCCGGTCTTGCTGAAGTGATAGATGGCGGGGCGATATTCGTCGGCCATCCAGAACGAGCCGTCGGCATCGATGGCGATGCCTTCGAAATCGCCGCCCAGCGGATCGAGCGGCAGCGGCCGATCGCGCAGATCGACAGGCACTTCGTCGTTGTAGGGCTGATTGCCGTCCTGCGACAGCAGGATGTTCGACACGCCGGTGAGCAGGCGGCCGTTCGCGGCGCGCAGCGCAATCTGTTCGGTGAGTTCGAACCGGCCGTTGGCCGGATCGAGCGTGAAGCGCACCAGGTGCGGATTGAACTGCGGCAGCAGGAACGGGCGACGCACGCCGACCGGTTCGCCGTTGGGGCCGCGATCCGTGTGCGTGATGAACTTCAGCTTGCCGTCGCCGGTGACGCCTTCGAAGGCGAGGCCGGAGAATCCGCCGAGGGCGAGCTTCTGGCCTGCGGCGGTCGCACCGATCGACGGGCGATCCTTCCATTCATAGGTGGCCG
The DNA here is from genome assembly GCF_036735925.1 of Povalibacter sp. Lineage (NCBI taxonomy): Bacteria > Pseudomonadati > Pseudomonadota > Gammaproteobacteria > Steroidobacterales > Steroidobacteraceae > Povalibacter > Povalibacter sp. The sequence goes on along the minus strand of NZ_DAINNK010000086.1, from coordinate 18,171 downwards.
TGGCGCGCGGTTCTTCGCTGTAGTCCTTGAAGCCGAGCGGGCGCAGCTTCGTGACCTGCGCGCGCTGGATATCGATCTCGGCGATGGCATTGTTTTCCTGCAGCGTCACGTACGCCTTGCGCGAGTCCTCCGAGACGGCGATGTACTCCGGCTCGAAGTCCTGGGCCGCGGTGGCGCCCGGGCCGTAGATGCGAATGCCCTGGCTGCGCAGTTCGGCTTCCTTGCCGTTGAACTGTTTGAACGATGCGGTGCGTACGTCAGAGTCCTTCAGCTTGCGCACCTGCTTTTCGTTCTTCGGCACCGGGATGATGCTGACGGAGCCTTCCGGATCGACCTGGCCGGCGCCGTAGCCGCTGGGCTCGGCTTCGTTGGCGACCAGCAGGTAGTTGCCGTCCGGCGTGAATGTGACCATGTCCGGCAGCGAGCCGACGCGCACGGAGGAAAGCAGTTTGCCGTCGGTGTCGTAGAACGCGACACGGCCCGGATCGGTCTTGTTCGGCTTGCTCTCGATGGCGATGGCGACGAGGCCGTCGTTGACGGCGACGCTGTTCGGCGCGCCGAAGATGGAGGTGTCGATCGTCGTCACTTTGCCCGGCGCGCGCGGATTGCGTGCGCTCAGCACGTCGACGGTCGAGGTCGCGGCGTTGACGACGAACAGGCGGCGTGACTTCGCGTCGTAGGCAACGATTTCCGCCGAGCCGGCTTCGCCCGCATCGTAGGTGCCGAGCGCCTTGAGCGTGATCGGCCCGCGGTCGTGGCAATCGCGCTCGTGGCCGTCGTGCCAGCCGTGGTCATGGCGATGGTCACGATCGCGGTCGCGGTCATGCGCAGTGGCGATGAAGGTCGCACCGGCGAGGACGAGGGCGATCGTGGCGCGCAAGGTGCGGCGGGCGAGGCGATGGGACATGGAAACCTCCGATGAGCTGCGGGCCGCCCGAGACGAACGCCTGGGCGTGTTCTGGTTGAGCCGCCATTACTAAGGGCACGCTGTTACAGAAATATGAAGTGAGCGCGACGCCGTCCGGTTCGCTCTCGCGCACATCGAAGGAGGTCTGACCAGAGGCTCAAGTTGCTGATTTTTGAAAGCGCAGGCTATTCTGCCGCGCGACCCGACCAGGACAACGAGAGGAAGAGCGCATGGCCAGGCGTCCCGGGAAGAAGACGGCAGTCAACGGCAAACTCACCGAACTCGAAGCGCGGCATCGGGAAGCGCGCGAGCGCCGGCAGTTCGCCAAGCGACAGGCCAAGGAAGCGCGGAAGCTGATGAAGCAGGCCAAGAAAGTGGCCAAGCGCGCCAAGCAGGAGCTGCAGGTCCTGAGCCGCAAGCTCAAGAAACTGCTGGCCAGGAAGGCGGCGCCGAAAGGCAGGCCGACAAAGACTGCCCGCAGGCGTCGCGCCTGAGCCGTCGCGAGCCGTCGCGCTTCTCCGCCCGACTGCTCGCAATTTGATCAATCCAACGCGCAGCGGGCGATTTCCCGCACGCCAGCAAAGTCAAGGTACGCTTTTCCCGGGCTTATCCACAGGCTCTGTGGATTATCGCGACGGCAGACGCGACACCGGTGACCAATCAACGGTCGGACCGTCAGGCGGCGTGGTCGCGTTGCACCTGGAAGATACCGGTGCGTGCATTGTCCTTGCCGCGACGATTGCGTTCGGCCTGGCCGAGAAATTCCAGTGCGGTCGGCGGCGCTTCGTTGCGCGAGATGGACGCGAGCCCGCAGCTCAGGCGCACTTCGCTCTGCGCGGACTCCGTGTTCCAGTGCACGAACGCATTACGAATGCGCTGTTCGACGGCAGGCCCGTCGATCGGCGAGCTTTCCGGCATCACCACCGCGAGCCGGCAGGTGTGCGCCGGCGCGGGCAGCCGGGTCACCCAGTCGAGTTTCGGACGGATCGCATCGTGGACGGCCTGCAGCAGGGCGTTCGAGGCCGACGCGCCGAGGTTCTGGCGTGCAAAGGCTTCATCGTCATCGGTCTCGAGGCTGGCGCTGAGAATCTGCAGCAGACCGCGCGTGCGGGCCGCCTGCGCGATCTCGGCGCGCAATCGTCCGACGAGATGACGGGCGGTGTGTGCGCCGTTCTCCAGATCGACGGTCGCCGGTTCATCGAGCCGACCGGTCCGCGACGAACGCCGGCGGCGCAGCGCGACCATGCCGGCTTCGGCCTTGCCGACGAGTTCGCCCGGAAAATTCTGCAGCAGCAGGTACTGATCGACGCCGGCGCAGTAACCGAGTTCATGGTCGCGCGCATCGGTGCTGCCGGTGAGCATGATGAGGTAGACCGGCGCGAGCGCGATGACGCGCAGGCGCGAGGCGAGTTCGATGCCGTCGAGCGTGGGAATGCTGCGGCTGAGCAGAACCAGCGGATACCAGTCGCGCGCAAAGACCGTCAGCGCTTCCGCACCATCGCTCGCCGTGGTGACCGTGAAACCCTGCAGCTTGAGCAGGGCGGCAGCCGACTCGCGCGTCGCCGGGTCGGCGTCGACGACGAGCGCGCGGCGGGGCAGAGTGTTGTCGGATGAGGTGCTCATGAGGCGTTGGCTGCTTTCTCGCCTTCTCTTTAACGGCCGGGGCGCCTCTCTCTGTACCCGACCGGCGGCAAACCGCCGCCTGTTGCGGTGCTTTGTGCGCTGGTGCACAGAACGGAACTCGGTCAGAGCGCTCGCCAAGGCAGGGTGATGCCCGTACATTCGTACGTCCCGCGCACACTATCGAAACCCAAGGAGTCAAGGATGACCAGGAGCAAAGCTGGAGTGGGCCGCTTTAAGGTCACAACTTGTGACCTTAAAGCGTGGCCGCGGGCAGCACCGAAAATATCTGCCCTACGCCTTTACCGAGCAGGGCGTGGCCATGTTGTCTTCCGTGCTCAAGAGCGAGCGCGCCATCACCGTCAATATCGAAATCATGCGGGCATTCGTGCAGATGCGTGAACTGCTCGCCTCCAACAAGGAACTCGCTCAGCAACTCAAGGACCTCGAAACGCTTATTACCCGCAAGCTCGCTACCCACGATCAGGCGATCACTGGAATTCTCAAAGCCATCCGCGAACTCATGCAGCCACCCGTGCCGAAGGGGCGACCCATCGGGTTCGTCGAATTGGAGGAAAAGAAGTAGCCCAGGATTGGCGAACTTCCAGGTGTGCGCTGGTGCACAAAACGAGATCCCCATGACCCAGTGCGGTCGGGATAGGCACGGCGCCTGCAGTAAGATCGGCGCCGTCGCGGATTGGATGTTTTCGGGAGTTTCGATGGGGCTGTCCTGGCGCACCCTGCTGGTTCTGAGCTTGCTGCTGGCATCCTCGCAGGTGCCGGCCCAGATCTACACGTGTACCGCGCCCGACGGTTCGAAGATCTTCTCCGACAAGCGCTGCGGCACGGACGCGAAGCTTGTCCAGGGCATCACCACGACGAAGCGTTCATCCAGTGCTGCCCCTCGTACGCCGGTGCCGCGGAAGTCCCCGGCCGAACTCGAAGCGCTGCTGCAGCAGTGCAATGCCGGCGACAACACGGCGTGCATGGCGTGGACCAAGGGCGGCGGTCCGGCCGAACTCAAGGCGCATGAGAAGGAATTGCAGGCGAGCTGCGAGTCGGGCTCGATCAGGGCCTGCGAGGAACGTTACTGCCGCGACGGCGCGACACAGGAGTGTCGCAACCGCGTCATGCAACTCGCCACGCTGTCCGGCGAGCGCTGGTATCTGCGCTTCCAGCAGAAGAACCAGGCGGACGGACCCACGACCTACTCGGTGCGCTGCCTCGACACCGCCCGGCGTTCATTGAAGGACGTGACGATTTCCTGTGCCGCGTCCGCCGGCCCCGAGCGTTGCCGCTCGGAAGTCGCGGAAGAGGCTTTCCCGCGCCTGGATGCCGCGGCGTCGAGTTCCTGCACGACGTTGTAAGCAAGAACAGGTACGCAAAAGGCACAGGGCGGAACGCAAAAGGCGCAGACGAAGAAGCGTCTTTTTTCAAGAACCTTTGTGCCTCTTGCGTTCCGCCTTGCGCTTTTTGCGTACCCATCTTCCTCTTAGCGGGTCTTCCCGATCCACTTCTCGAATTTCTCGCCGAAGCCGCGCAGGAATTTTTCCGTGTCGGGGTTCTTCACCTTGCCCGCGTCGTCGAGCAGGGTCGGCGCGTTGCCGATGTAGGCCTCCGGCTGCTGCAGCACCGGCATGTCGAGGAACACCAGCGACTGGCGCAGGTGGTGATTGGCGCCGAAGCCCGAAAGATTGCCCATCGAGAGGCTGACGATGGCGGCGGGTTTGCCCTGAAACACGCTCTTGCCGTAGGGGCGCGAAGCGACGTCGATGGCGTTCTTGAGCGCGCCGGGCACGGAGCGGTTGTACTCCGGCGTCACGAACAGCACGGCATCGGCCGGACGGACCTTGTCGCGGAACGCGGTCCACGCAGCCGGCGGCGAATCGGTTTCCAGATCCTGGTTGTAGAGCGGCAGGTCGCCGATGGGTACCTGTTCAAAGGTGAGTCCGGCAGGCGCGAGATCGGCAATCGCATTGGCGATTTTCCGGCTGAAAGAGTCCTTGCGCAGACTGCCAACGAGGACGGCAACTTTGTAAGGCATCGGGAGTCTCCTGCGGTCGATGGGTTGACGACACGTTAACCGCTCGACGCGCCCGGATCATTCGGGCGGCAGCGATAAGTGTCATTCGGTCAACGAATCAATCGGACTGCAGGGTTCCGCCGGAAAAAAAGCGCCGGCGCACGGCGTGGACGTGCACCGGCGAAGGGGGATGCCTACTGCAGCTGAGTGATCGTCACCGAGTAGCCGTTGTGCTCGGCCATCTTCGCGGCATACGAGGCTGCGAACAGGCTGCCGGCGACAATGACGGCCGACATCAGCAGGCACAGCGTGTTGCGGGTGCGGCGGCTGAATTCGGTGAAGGCGAACATGATTTGAATCTCCCTTTTCTCGCTGCGTTCCGCGGTATTGCGGGTTGCTGAAGCGTGGGAGAACAGTAGTCGCGACGTTCTTGCGAATCTGCACCCGGCCGGTCAGTTGCGGCGACCTGCCGGCAAGCGACTGCGGCCGCGGGCGGGAATCCGTTCACCGGTGGATTTGCCGGTGAATTCGCGCTGAAGAGGAAGATTTCATACGGAGATCGGAGAAGAAGATTTCCACGGGGAGAAGAAAGGGGAACACGGGGAACACGGGGATAAGAAATTTTCTGTTCCGAACCCCGTGTCCCCCGTGTTCCCCCTTCTTCCCCCGTGGAAATCTCTCTGTCTTTGTCTTGACCGCCGTGCTCTGCGTCGGTGTGAACCTTCTCTCTGGCGAAACCTGATTGACCCGAGCAGACAGCGCCTGTACTTTCCGCGGCCCGTTTTTCCCCGTGAATCCCATGCAGCCGCTGGCCGTCGGTGTCGATTTCGGCACCAGCAATACCGTCATTGCCGTCGTCGATCGGGAAGGCCGCTCGGCCGTGCTGCCCGTGCCGTCGCGTTCGGGGGTCGCGGCGGTGCTGCCATCCATCCTGTGTTTCCGGCCGAACGAGCAGAACGCACACGAGCGGCCGGTGAGCAGCGCCGGGGCGGATGCAATCGCCGACTACCTTGCGCGCACGGGGCCGGCGCGGCTGGTGCAGTCGATGAAGTCCTTTCTCGGCAGTCGCACCTTCACCGAGACGCGCATGTTCTCGCAGGTGTACGCGCTCGACGATCTGGTCGGTACGCTGCTGCGGCATCTGTACGAGGCGACGGCATCGCAGGCGGTCGTGACCGCGTTGCCGCTGGTTGCGGGGCGGCCGATCCGCTTTGCCGGCACCAATCCCGACGACGCACTCGCACAGACGCGCCTGTCGCAGGCATTCGAATTCGCCGGCAAGGCGCCGGATCGTTTCGGTCTCGAGCCCGAAGCCGCGGCGTATGCATTCGCGCGCAAGGTCAGCGGTCGGCATCTCGTGCTGGTCGCCGATCTGGGTGGCGGCACGAGCGACTTTTCCGTCGTCGAAGTGGCAGCGGGCGGAGTCCAGCCGAAGATTGCGCCGCTCGCGCAGACCGGCATCGGCATCGCCGGCGATCGTTTCGACTATCAGATCGTCTACAACGTCGTGTGTCCGGCGCTCGGCATGGGTTCGGAATTCCGCCCCGAAGCCAAGGCGCTGCCGATTCCGTTGTGGATCTACTCGAATTTTTCGAGCTGGCACCAGCTCTCGATGATGAACAACCGCCAGACGCTGCGACTCATCGGCGACATCCTCAAGACCGCCGACGATCGCGAGGCGTTCGAGGGACTGGTGCACGTGATCCGCAACGAGGAAGGCTTCTCGCTGTTCCAGGCCGTGTCGAGCGTGAAGCAGGCACTGACCTCGGCGGACGTCACGCAGTTGCGCTTCAAGGCCGGGCCGGTGGAAATCGACCGTGTCGTGTCGCGCAACGATTTCGAACGCTGGATCGCCGACGATCTCGCGGCGGTCGCTGCGACGGCCGATGAGGCGCTGACCATCGCGAACGTGAAAGCCGCAGACGTCACGCGCGTCTTCCTGACCGGCGGCAGCGCGCTGGTGCCCGCAGTGCGCGAGCTGTTCGCCCGCCGGTTCGGTGCGGAGAAACTCGTCGGCGGCGACGAGTTCTCGTCGGTCGCGCAGGGACTGGCGTTGATGGCAGCGGGGGAGGGTCAGGGCAGGAGCCTCCTACTGTAGGTCAGGCTTCAGCCTGACTGTTTTCAGGCCGGCTGAAGCCGGCCCCACAGGCAGAGCAAATCCTCAAGTCGGTGCCATTGGCCAAAGCCTGACCTGCAGCCCCTCCAATCCTGTCCTTCCCCCCTCTGCCCGGGACTCCGGTCACACATTACGGATTCGTAGGCTTCGATATAGTAACAACTGTTATTATCTCGTCCGGAGGGTAGCCGCCCAATGGACATCACCAGAAATTTCGGGTTCCTGATCAAGGACATCTCCCATCTGTACACGCGCCTGTTCCAGCAGCGCCTGCGTCACATGGACGTCACGCTGGATCAGTGCAAGGTGCTGGCGCGACTCGCGCGCAACGAGGGCATCAGTCAGGTGCGGCTGGCAGAACTCAGCGGCATCGAGCCGATGACGCTGGTGCGCATCCTCGATCGCATGGAAGGCGACGACTGGATCGAGCGCCGTCCGCATCCGACCGACCGGCGTGCGCGTCAGCTCTATCTGAAGCAGAAGGCGCAGCCCATCCTCGAACTGATCTGGAAGGAAAGCGATGCCGTGCGCGCGGAAGCGTTCGCCGGCTTCAAGGCGCAGGAGCGCAACCTGCTGATCGAACTGCTGAGTCGCGCGCACGACAACCTGATCGCGACGAAGGCCGATGAGGCTGCGCGCGCGGAGGAGCTCCCCGCATCGCGCGCCGCCGTTGCCCGTACTCCGAATTCCCGTGCCACCAAACCTAGATCCGCCCGATGAATGCTGCCGTTCAGCCGCAGGTCCTGCGCGAAGAAATCAGCCGCGACCCGCAGGAGAATTCTGCGCCCGTCATCGCACCGCGCAGCCGCCGCGAGCGCCTGCGCCTGCCGCTCATGCTGGGCGGTCCGCTGCTGGTGCTGCTGGTCGGCGGCTATTTCTATCTGTTCGGCGGCCGTTATCAGGACACCGACGATGCCTACGTGCGCGCCGGGCAGGTCAGCATCAGCGCCAATGTCGCGGGCCGCGTGACCGAACTGCGCGTGCACGACAACCAGCTCGTGCACGCGGGCGATGTGCTGTTCCGGCTCGATGCGCGCCCGTTCGAGATCGCCGTCGCCGAGGCGCAGGCGCAGCTCGGCAAGCAGAAGCTGCAGGTCGAATCGCTGCGCGCGATCTATCGCCAGCGCCAGGCGGATCTGGCCGCCGCGCGCGAGACGCTCGTCTACCGGCAGACGGAGTACGAACG
>NZ_DAINNK010000086.1:0-10309 GCF_036735925.1 Povalibacter sp. | reverse complement strand
CGCCAGCAGCGCCTGCTCGCGAAGGGCATTGCCTCGCAGTCGCAGTTCGATGCGGCGACCCATGCCCGCGAGAGCGCGCAGCAGGCCTACAGCGCCGCGCAGCAGCAGATCGCATCGGCGCTGGCCGCACTCGGCGGCGATCCGGACATTGCGGTGGAGAAGCATCCGCTGGTGCTGGAAGCGCAGGCGCAGCTCGATCATGCGCAGCTCAACCTGTCGTACGCGACGGTGACGGCGCCCGCCGACGGCGTCGTGGCGAAAGTCGAGCAGCTGCAGGTCGGCAACTTCATCGCCGCCGCGCAGCCGGTGTTCGTGCTGATGTCGCGCGACAACGTCTGGGTCGAAGCCAACTTCAAGGAAGTGCAGCTCGCGCACATGCATCCCGGCCAGGCTGCCACGGTGACGATCGACGCGATGCCGGGCCGCAGATTCGCGGCGAAGGTCGCGAGCCTGAGTCCGGGCACGGGCAGCGAGTTCTCGGCGCTGCCGGCGGAGAATGCGACCGGCAACTGGGTGAAGGTCGTGCAGCGCGTGCCCGTGCGTCTCGAACTCGAAGGCCTCGATGCGTCCATCGCGCTGCAGTCCGGCCTGAGCGCGCAGGTCGAAGTCGACACGCAGTTCCAGCGGTTGGCGCACCACTGACGGAACCCGCATCGTGTCGACGGAAACTTCCCGACCCGTGGTGCCGCACCACAAGCTCATCACGGTGTCGCTGATGCTGGCGACGATGATGCAGTCGCTCGACGGCACGATTGCGAACGTCGCGCTGCCGCACATCCAGGGCAGTCTCGCCGGCACGCAGGAACAGATGTCGTGGGTGCTGACGTCGTACATCCTCGCCGTGGCGATCATGACGCCGCTCACCGGCTGGCTCGCCGGCCAGTTCGGCCGCAAGAAAGTCTTCCTGATCTCCATCGTCGGTTTCACGGTGGCGTCGGTGCTGTGCGGCCTCGCGCAGAACCTGTCGCAGATGGTGGCGTTTCGCCTGCTGCAGGGACTGGCCGGCGCGGCGCTGGTGCCGCTGTCGCAGGCCATCCTGCTCGACATCAATCCGCCCGAGCGCCATGCGCGCGCGATGTCGACGTGGGTGATGGGCGTGACGCTCGGCCCGATCCTCGGCCCGGCGCTGGGCGCGTGGCTCACCGACCAGATGAGCTGGCGCTGGGTGTTCTACATCAACATCCCCATCGGCGTGCTGGCGCTGCTCGGTCTCGGCAGCTTCCTGACCGAATCGAAGACGCGTCGCTCGGCCTTCGATTTCATGGGCTTCGCAACGCTGTCGATCGCCATCGCGGCGCTGCAGCTCATGCTGGATCGCGGCCAGCTCAAGGACTGGTTCGATGCCACCGAAATCTGGATCTACGCGGCCGTCGCGCTCGTCGGGTTCTACCTGTTCGTCGTGCACAGCATGACGACACGCGAACCGTTCATCGATCTGAAAATGTTCAAGGACCGCAATTTCAGCACCGGCGCGGCCTTCATTTTCCTGATCGGCGTGCTGCTGTTCGCCACGCTGGTATTGCTGCCGCCGCTGCTGCAGGACCTGCTCGGCTATCCCGTCATGACGGCGGGACTGCTGACCGCGCCACGCGGCTTCGGCACCGTGCTGGCATCGCTCGTGTTCAGCCGGCTGCTGCGCAACGTGGATGTGCGGTGGGTGATCGCGGCGGGCTTTGCGATCTCGGCGATATCGCTCGGCCAGATGTGCAACTTCTATCTGCAGATGGATGACTCGATCGTGGCATGGACCAGCGTCGTCCAGGGTTTCGGCGTCGGCCTTGCCTATATTCCACTGGCCACGCTCACGTTCGGCACGCTCGCGCCGCGTTTCCGCAACGAGGCGACCTCGGTCTTCAATCTGCTGCGCAATCTCGGCAGCAGCGTGGGCATCGCCGCGGTGCAGGCTCTCTTCATCCGCAATACCCAGATCATGCACGCGCGGCTCGGCGAGCACGTCACGCCGTTCGCCGGATCGCTGGGCGCGAACGCGCACAGTCTGACGGAGCTGGCCGCCATCAACGGCGAAGTCACGCGGCAGGCGACCATGATCGCCTACAACAACGACTTCAAGCTGATGCTGGTGCTGAGTCTTGCGGCGATTCCGCTGGTGTTCCTGTTCCGCAAGCCGCAGGCGGCGCGTACCGATATGCATGTCGTCGCGGACTGACCTTCCATGAATACACTCAAACGCACACTGATCCTCGCATCCACCGCCGCGTTGCTGAGCGCCTGCGCCGTCGGGCCGCAGTTCGAACGCCCTGCCGCGCCGTCCGTGGATCGCTACACCACCGACGCCAGTGCGCCACCGCTCGCCTCGACGACGCGCCAGCAGGTGGAAACGGGCGCCGCCGTTCCTGCCGACTGGTGGCGGTTGTTCGAATCACCGCAGCTGAACCAGCTCGTCGATCAGGCGCAGCAGCGCAACCAGACGCTCGCCGCCGCGCAGGCAACGCTCGCGCAGTCGCAGGCGCTGGTCGAAGCGAAGACCGGTACGCGCTATCCGCAAGTCGATCTCACTGCGGGCACCGGTCGCCAGCAATATGGCGCACAGTTCCTCGGTCCGATGCAGACGCCGCCGTTCACGTACTTCGCCTTCGGCGCCGCTGTCAGCTACACGCTCGACTACACGGGCGGCGTCGGCCGCGCCATCGAACGGCAGCAGGCGCTCGCCGAGTACCAGGCGCGCGAACTGCAGGCCACGCATCTGTCGGTGACGGGCAATGTCGTGCAACGGACCATCGAGGTCGCCGCGGCGCAGGCGGAGATCGAGGCCTTGCAGGAAGTGCTCGCCGACGACCGTCGCAATCTCGACATGATCCGCGACGCGTATGCCGCGGGTTCGGTGAGTCGCGTCGATGTGCTGAGCGCCGAAAGCCAGCTCGCCAGCGACGAAACGCTGTTGCCGCCGCTGCGGCAGCGACTGAGTGTTGCGCGTCACGGACTGGCCGTGCTCGCCGGCGAACTTCCGCCGAACGCGAATTTCACGGCGCCGGCACTCGGCGAGCTCACGCTGCCGGCCCGGCTTCCCGTGAATGTGCCCTCGGAGCTGGTGCATGGCCGGCCCGACATTCTCGCCGCGGAGGCGCAGCTTCGTGCTGCGACTGCCGCCGTCGGTGTCGCCACGGCGAATCTCTATCCGCGCATCACACTGTCGGCGACGGTGGGCCAGCAGGCGCTGGAAACCAGCGAGCTGTTCGATTCGAAGAGCACGGCCTGGGGACTCATCGTCGGCCTCACCGCGCCGGTTTTCGACGGCGGCAAGCTGCGCGCCGAGCGCCGTGCGGCGCTCGCGGCATTGTCGGTGCAGTCGGCGAAGTACCAGCAGGTGGTGCTGGAATCATTCGGCCAGGTGGCCGATGCGCTGGATGCGCTCGATCACGGCGCCGAACAGCTCGACGCGCAGTCGCGGGCGCTCGACGTGGCGCGCCAGAATCTCGATCTCACGCGCGAGAGCTACAACGAAGGCAACACCGGCGTGCTGCAGGTGCTGGACAGCGAGCGCCTGTACCAGCAGGCACGGCTCGGCTTCGTGCGCGCGCAGGCGCAGCGCCTGCAGGACACGGCGCGGCTGTTCGTGGCGCTCGGCGGCGGTACGCCGGACCAGTCGGTCAGCGTTGCGAGCCGCTGAGCGGCGTCATTCGAGCCGGCCGTCCAGCACGTCCAGCAGCGCTGCATCTGACGGCAGCATTCGTAGAATGCGGCCCATCCATTTCCTCAGGAGCATTCATGGCCAGTCGTCTGTTCGAATCCGCGCGCATCGGCAGCGTCGAGATCCCCAACCGCATCGTCGTCGCGCCGATGTGTCAGTACAGCGCGAATGACGGCTCTGCCACCGACTGGCATCTGCAGCATCTGTCGCAGCTCGCGTATTCCGGCGCGGGCCTCGTCATGGTGGAAGCGACCGCGGTGGAGCGGCGCGGACGCATCACGCACGGCTGCCTGGGGCTGTACAGCGACGACAACGAAGCCGCACTCGCGCGAGCGATCGCCGCCGCGCGCCGGCTCGCGGGTCCGACGAAGTTCGGCATCCAGATCGCTCATGCGGGCCGCAAGGCGTCTTCGCGCCGGCCGTGGGAAGACGGATCGGCGCTCGCTGCGAACGAAGATCCCTGGCTGACCGTCTCGTCGTCTGCCGCGCCCTACGGCGAAGGCTGGCATGTGCCGCAGGCGCTCGGCGTCGATGACATCGATGCGACCATCGCAGCGTTCGTGCAGGCCGCGCAGCGCGCCGTGCGGATCGGTTTCGAAGTGATCGAGATCCACAGCGCGCATGGCTACCTGCTGCACCAGTTCCTCTCGCCGCTCGCGAATGCGCGTACCGATCGCTACGGCGGATCGCTCGACAACCGCATGCGCCTGCCGCTGGCCGTGATTGCGGCGGTGCGGGCCGCCGTGCCGGCATCGGTCGCGGTCGGCCTGCGCGTGTCAGCGACGGATTGGGTCGACGGCGGCTGGGATCTGCCGCGGACCATCGCCTATGTGCGCGAAGCGAAGCAACCCGGCATCGACTATGTGTGCGTATCGAGCGGCGGCATCCGTGCCGGCGTGAAAGTGCCGGTCGCGCCGGAGTATCAGGTCGAGTTCGCGCAGGAAGTGAAGACATCGACGGGTGTGCCGACACGCGCCGTCGGCCTGATCACCGACCCGCATCAGGCCGAGCGCATCCTGGCGGAAGGTCGCGCCGACATGATCGCGCTGGCGCGCGCCTTCCTGGACGATCCGCGCTGGGGCTGGCGCGCGGCCGATGCGCTGGGTGCCAGGGCGCACTTCCCGCCGCCGTATTCCATGGCGCGCGGCGCGGGCTGGCGCAGGTTCCGCGATGAGATCGCGGTGGCGAACGGTTGAGCTTCGTCCTGCAGGTCAGGTTTTGTCCTGACCATTCTCGGGCCGGCTAAAGCCGGCCCCACAGGGAGCCGCCCATGCCAGCTTTTGTTCCTTCGACATCCGCTTCAATGCAGCCTCGGCCTTGAGCGCTTCGGATTTGCTGGCGAACGCTCTTGCGCCGAGCACGCGCACGGGTCTGTTCGAGCGCGTGAATTTCGCCCCCTTGCCTGCGGCGTGCGCCCTGAAGCGTGCATCGACGTCGATGGCAATGCCCGCATACGTGCGGCCGTCTTCGCAGGCGAGGAGGTAGAGCCACCAGGATCGTGTCATGTCGCGAGACTACCCGGCCGGCTCCCGGAGAAGACAGGAATTTCACACGGAGATCACGGAGATCACGGAGATCACGGAGATCGGAAGAAGAAATTTCCACGGGGGAGGAATGGGAACACGGGGAGCACGGGGATAAGAAATTTTCTGTTCCGAACCCCGTGTTCCCCGTGTCCCCCGTGGAAAATTCTCTTCTTCTGACCTCCGTGATCTCCGTGATCTCCGTGTGAAACCATCTCCGTCTCACAGAATCTTCAGCACCCGATAGCTGTGGTCCAGGTCGCGGAAGACCGCGGCCTTGGTGATGCTGTAGTACCTGGTGGGCGAGGCGACGCACAGAATCGCGATGCCGGCGCCGTGCTGCATGAGCTTGCGGTCCTTCATGCTGCGGATGAGGTTCGGGATCATTCCTGCGGTCGAGCACTCGTTGAACAGTTCGAAACCGCTGGTCTGTTTGAGTTTCTGCCAGGCGTCCTTGTGCGGTGTGTGGCCGTCGCCGTCCTTCTCGGTGTCGACGTGGTTGACCATGGCGATGCCCTGGTCCTTGTACACGCCCATGAGGCAGCCGGTGAATTCGCCGGAAATCACTTCGCCGCCGGCCATCGGCGTGCTGGCGTTGTGACCGCGTTTGTAGGGCAGGATGCGGATCGGATTCGTGCCGCTGTCGTCGGCGGCGAAACGGATCAGGTTGGGCGAGGTGAGATGGGTTTCGAACATCCAGCTGCCGTCGAAGGCGTCCTGGCCCTTGCTGATCAGTTCGAACAGTCCTTCGATCCGCACGCCCTGTTTCAGGTAATCCTTGAGCACTGGTCTCGTTCTCTGGCCCGCCGGCGCAGCATTGTCCGACGGTTGCCGACGCCCGTGAAGGGGCGGCGCCTTGAAAGCCGCGCCGCGATCCCGATACTGCCCGCTCCCTCCTGCTGAATGTCCGCCCAGTGCGTCCAAGCCGCCCGTTCCTGATCGCCATCGCCATCCTGGTGCTGCTGCATTTCTATATCGGCAGTCGTCTGCTGCCGGATCTGGCCCTGTCGTTGCCGGGCTGGATCGTCGGCGTGTCCGTGCTGGCGGCGTCGTGCCTGTTGATGCCGCTCGGCATGGTGACCCGGTCGATGGGCCGGCAGCCGCTCGCCGACCGGATCGCCTGGGGCGGCATGATCATGATGGGTCTTTTTTCTTCGCTGCTCGTTCTGACCCTGCTGCGGGACATTGTCCTGCTCATCGTTGTGATCTTCTCGCCGACGAAGGCGGCAACCGCCACGTACGTCTCGGCACTGCTCGTCGTCGTGCTGTCTGCGACAGCCACCATCGTCGGCTTCGTGAATGCCCGGCGTCGCGCCCGCATCGTCGATGTCGACATTCCGATCGCCCATCTGCCGGCGGGCCTCCAGGGATTCTCGATCGTGCAGATCAGCGACGTGCACGTTGGCCCGACCATCAAGCGCGGCTATGTCGATGCCATCGTCGACGCAGCGAACGGGCTCGATGCCGATGTCATCGCCATCACCGGCGACCTGGTCGACGGCACCGTGCCGCAGCTCGCCGCCGACGTGCAGCCGCTGCAGCGGTTGAATGCGCGTCACGGCGTGTACTTCGTCACCGGCAATCACGAGTACTACTCGGGCGAGCCCGCCTGGACGCGCGAGCTGCGACGGCTGGGGCTGCGCGTACTGGCGAATGAACATGTCGTCGTGGCGCGCGGCGAAGCGGCGCTCGTGCTCGCGGGCGTCACGGACTATGGCGCGCATCATTTCGATCCGCAGCAGCGCAGCGATCCGGCGGCGGCACTGGCGGGCGCACCGGTCAATGCGGCGGTGAGGATTCTTCTCGCGCATCAACCGCGCACTGCACCTGCAGCGGCATCTGCAGGTTTCGATCTGCAACTGTCGGGACACACGCACGGCGGCCAGTTCTGGCCCTGGAATCTGTTCGTGCCATTGCAGCAGCCGTTCACGGCGGGTCTGCATCGGCTGAACCGGTTGTGGGTCTACGTGAGCCGCGGCACGGGTTACTGGGGACCGCCGAAGCGCTTCGGTGCGCCGTCGGAGATCACGCGCATCCGGCTGGTGGCTGGTTGAGGCGGGACTGGCACGCTGCTTCCGGCAGATGTCGACACGACCGCCTCCTGACCAGAGATGCGGAGATCAACAGTCTGATCGTTGACCGGCCAACACGACACAACTATCTTGAGCCAGACAAAAGCTGACTGCGGTCTGATTCCTGGATGGTCCGCGCCGGAAGCGCTTACAAATCACGGATGAACACAATGAAATTTGTCATTCCAACGATCTGCAGCGGCATCCGAGCACCGCACTTTGGCGGTCGATATATAAGTTGGGCTTGAGACGAGAATGCTTACCGAACCAGTATCGCAGGCTCCTGAGCCGTACTTCAGTGCATCACTCGCGCTGCTCTTTCAAGTCGCTATATATGTGCGTGCGCGTACGTCGGTGCCTGAGAGGATCACCGAGGAACACATTCGGGAGATTCATCAGCTCATGAATGCGATTCACAACATTCCAGAGTCATTGCTGCACTATGGAAAGTGGTTCACAGAAGAGAAGATGCGTGACGCGTTCGCTCACTTTGACAGCCAGTCGGGCGGCGAAGAGAGATTGAAGCTACTTCCAGCATTTGAACAGTTCCTTCAGAAGGTTCGAGAACGCGATGCAGGGTAAGCCCAACAATGCGTTCAAGAGGCGACGTGCGAAGACGCACGCGCCTTAACGCGAACGTTATCCGATGAGAAGACGATAGATGAGCGCCGGCATATACTCGGCTTCACGAGGTGACATATGCGCAAACTGGAAGAGATTGAAGATCAGATTCGAAGTTTGAGTGGCACCGAACTGGTGGAGTTTCGGAAGTGGTACTCAGAATTCGATGCTCAGGCTTGGGATGCCCAGTTCGAGGCTGACGTAAAGGCGGGGAAACTGGACAGGTTGGCCGAGGCCGTTCGAAAGGCGCATAAGGAAGGCAAGAGCACAGAATTTTGAAGCACTTCGCTTCACCAGACTTCTGGCATCACTATCGCGCGTTGCCCGCCGACGTGCAGCAGCTGGCGGATCGCTGCTTTGAACTGATGAGATCCAATCTGCGCCATCCTTCCATACGGCTCAAGCATGTCGGGGAGTTCTGGTCTGCTCGTGTTGGCCTTCATTGGCGGGCCGTTGGCACCGACGTTGAGAACGGAATCTCGTGGTTTTGGATTGGAAGTCATGCCGAGTACGACAAGCTCATCGGATAACAAGGTTCTATGAGAGTACGCGCATTGCGCGCCCGACTCGCAAAAGCGATGCGCCTTTGGATTGGAGTGCGGAAGGTTCAGCGATAAGGCAGGCGAGAGAGCAAGGTCTGACGCCAACTTGCATGAGCGCCGTACATCATGATTTCTAGAATGCCGAACAAGCGCGTCAAGTTCGCGCGCTCGACTCGCAAAAGCCTCCAGCTTTTGCTCGCGGCTTACGCGCGGCGTTGGGCGTCATGATGGAAGAGATTTTCCTGATCCTGTTTCTGTTGGCAGTTCTCGCAAGCGGGCTCTGGTGCGTTGTGAATCCAGAAGGCGTAGTCCGCTTTCGCGCCCGAATGGGCTGGTCCAATGGTTATTTGAGTGGTGGCTTTGCATATGCCGCCGCGCGTAGGGCTCGCTTTACCGGTTCATTGCTTATCGTCGTAGTATTGTTCGCTTTCGCCGCCAAGTTCGTCGGCAGGTAACGCGGTGACATTGCGGATCGATTGCTGAAGACGGTTGTCTTTCGGGGTCAGAGATGAAGATCGGCGGTTCAATCCAACAGTGCCCAACAAATTGCTGCACGCGACGCGCGAAGACGCGCTCGCGTGAGCATGGCGTTGGGCGGCACCTGTGAGTACCTCAAGCGCTTCTGCAGCTCCAACCTGGCGACGCCGCTTGAATCTCCTGGGTGGCATCGCGTTTCTGAGTCTCCTCGGATATTGGGGGCATCGGTTCGTAACTCTAGAGAATCGCGTCAAGTCAGCCTGCTCCGAGATCACTACCGGCATGACCATGTCACAGGTCAAGTCGATAGCTTCGGCCAAAGGTCTTGATGCCCGATCTCGAACTTCAGATGTCAGCTTCATGGTCTCGCCCGAGTCCATGGGAGAAGTCGGTTGTCGCGTTACATGGAAGTCGGAGCTTGTCGCAAGTTCGCGGTATGCTGGGCCAGCAGATGATCACTAGTTTTCTGGGGCGCCGCCTAACACCTCGCTGGAGCGGGCGCGTGATAGATAAAGCGCCAAGCCCAAACGTCCGCGCCTGCTCAAACGAAAGGCCGGCGATGGCTATTCGTATCTCGTTTACGACCTCAGCGATGGATACAGACTGCTCGTATACGTGCCATCGATTTCGGCGACGATGAATTCCATGACGCGTCGGCAGTTCAACGCGGCTGCACTCTTCTCCTTCATCGCGGGCGCATCGCGCGCCGCGCCTGCATTCGATGCCTCGTCGACTGCGGAGGAGGTCACCGCCGGACTCGATCTGACCGGCAGGACGGCGCTCGTCACCGGCTGCAACTCCGGCATCGGTTACGAAACGATGCGCGTCCTTGCGCTGCGCGGCGCACGGGTGATCGGCACCGGGCGGACGCAGGACAAGGCCGAAGAGGCGTGCCGGAGCGTGAAGGGCAAAGCCGTGCCCGCCGTGCTGGAGCTGACCGATTTCGATTCGGTCGTCGCCTGCGCCGATCGCATCCGCGCGATGAATCTCGACATCGACATGCTGATCTGCAACGCCGGCATCGTGCTCGATCGTTGGGAGCGGGTGCGCGGTCTCGAAAAGCAGTTCGTGGTCAATCACCTCGGGCATTTCATTCTGGTCAACCGGCTGCTGGACCGGGTGACCGCTGCCCCGCAGGGCCGGGTCGTCGTCCTCGGCAGCAACAATCATCGCGATGCGCCGCCGGGCGGCATCCAGTTCGACGATCTGTCGGGCAAGGACTGGTTCAAGCGCGGCTACGCCCATTCCAAGCTGGCGAACGGCCTGTTCTCGCTGGAGCTGTCGAAGCGCCTGCAATCCACGCGCGCCACCTCGAACTGCGTGACGCCGGGGCCGACGCGGACGGCGATTCTTCGCAATACCGCCGGCAGTACGGCGAACTATCGCAACTCCGTCGGGCAAGGGGCAGCGACGCCGTGCTATGTC